>JBARQF010000049.1:0-2205 GCA_049643605.1 Dehalococcoidales bacterium | reverse complement strand
TGGGCAGTCGTGGAGGACCGGCCATTACGCTGCTTCTCGGCTACCTCATTGACACATACCGGTTCTATATGACGTTATCCTGGGTAGCGCTTGTCATGGTTGCCGTTGCCCTTGTTTCCTCGGCATTGCTCTGGGGAAAACGCGGGTGATTTTTTAACCCGGCTCTTTCATCTGGCCCCATCGGGCGATGTACTTCTCTTTGGCCTGAGGATTGACGATGGCTTTCGGCCATTCCCCGCGCATTATTCTCGCTACTTCCTCAACGGGACGGTGCCAGCGTTCCGCCTCGGAAGCCGGGGAAAAGAAGGCCGAATGCGCGGTGCTGATGAAATTATCCAGCGTGAAGAGGGGGTTGTGGGGGTCGGGGGGTTCAGGGTCCATCACGTCCAGCGCCGCCATGGCCAGCGCCCCTTCTTTCAGGGCCTGGCAAAGAGCCGCTTCGTCAACGAAGCCGCCGCGGGCGGTGTTTATCAGGCAGGCCGTCGGTTTCATTTCCTGGAACGCATCATGGCCGAAGATACGCTTGGTCTCCGCAGTTAACGCCGCATGTATGGAGATGAAGTCGGACTCGTGGAGCAGGCCCTTCCAGTCCACTGCCTCCACGCCCATCTGCCGGGCAACCTCCGGGGCTATATACGGGTCGTGGGCGATGACGCGCAGACCAAATCCCCTGGCTTTGGGGACAAGCGCCCGTGCCACCCTGCCGAAGCCGAAAAGGCCGAGCGTCTGGCCTTCCAGCTGAGTCATGGTCGGCCACAGGCGCTGTTGAATTTCAATGCCGCTTGCGGAAAGCCCCCACTGGCCCTTTTTGACAGCTCTATCCAGATGGACGACTTTGCGGGTACAGGCCAGAATCAGCGCCATGGCATGGTCAGATACCTCTCCCACACAGTAGTCGGGCACGTTGGTCACCAGTATCCCGCGCTCGGCGGCGGCGGCGGTATCGATACTGTCGTAGCCTATCTGGGTATTGCTGATGAGTCGGCACTGTTCCAGATGTTCAATAATATTTCGGGGCACGGGGCGAAGGCTGCCCACGGTAATTATGGCATCGGCATCCCTGGCCAGAGCGATGAAATCATCATCGCTGTCGCAACGCTGACCGGCGAACTCTATTTCCAGCTCGCGGAACTTCTGCGGGTACTTCTCCGATTCCCCGGCAGGAGCCAGCGGTAAGACCACTTTGAAGCGGGTATCGTTGCTGCTCAAGATGCGGCCTCCTTGCGTTCTGCGCTGTTGCTAGCTTTCCTTACCGATGGTCACCTCGGTGCCCGGGTCAACCTGTGTGAACACCGTAGCGTCGCCGGTGACCTGCCCGAAAACGGTGACCGGACTGGCCGGTCGGGGCTTGTCCCCTTCACTCATCGGCGTGGGGCCGAAGAAGATGCAGAAGCCCTGTCCTGGAGGCCAGTAGCCCAGGTCGCCAACTTCCACCAGGTCCTGCCCTTTCTCCTGGGCAATACTGAGCGGAATGCCGAAATATATTTCGTCTCCCCACGTATTGGTACGTCCCTTGATGGGCAGGGCGTCCCAGATTGCCTGGGCGGTTGCCGTATCATTCAGTTCCGCCAGCGCTTCTACCGACCCCGCTTTGATGCGAACCTTTTTATCCATAATGCAGACCTCCCCTGTGTGGATGTCAGAATACTTGGAAAATCAGTTATTTAGTGTAGCATAATCGGCACAGCGTAGCAATTACCGGTCCGTCTGTATTGACAAAGCAGCGCTTCATCAATAGGATTTGGGTAACAGGAATAAAGCACTGAGTTTTCAGAGTGAAAGCGTATCTTGTCCTGCTGGTCGGGGTGGTATCGGTGTCCTTCGCGGCGATATTTATTCGCCTGGCGGAGGCGCCGCCGCTGGTTATTGCCGCCTATCGTTTGACCATAGCCTCGCTTGTCCTCATCCTGCTGACATATAAAAAGACGGTTCCGAGCTTGAAGCGACTGTCCGGGCGCGATAGCCTGCTGCTGCTGCTCTCCAGCTTCTTCCTGGCGCTGCACTTCGCCCTCTGGATAACCTCGCTCAGCTATACCTCCATTGCCAGCTCGGTAATTCTGGTGACCTGCCATCCGGCTTTCGTGGCCGTCATCTCCTACTTTCTCTGGCACGAGGTGCTGAACAGGCTGACCATCGGTGGTATGGTGCTCGCTTTTGCCGGCGTGGTGCTGATAAATTACGGTGGCTTCGACTTTGGTTCGCAGG
>JBARQF010000048.1:0-5786 GCA_049643605.1 Dehalococcoidales bacterium | reverse complement strand
GAGCTCGTCGGGCCGGCACCGGATTACGGGGCCTGAGCTAGCTTTTCGTAGAGGAAAGGGATTTTATCTTTTGTATTACCTGAGAGGGTAAATCTTTTTCCGCGACGGGTACAAGGTCGACCGATTCGCCGGCGACGACAATGCAATGACTGGCCCTTTTCCTGGTGCGCTTCTTATCGCCGCAAGCTCTGGGGCAGCCGCACAGGATGACCATAACGTCTATGACTTTGCTTCTTCGTGAAACAACATTGATATCGGGCGCTTCCTGAAGCGCCTCTTCTATCTTATGGCCGGTATCGGCAAGCTCAATCTCCGGATTACATGAGCCGCAGTATTTGACTGCCACCTTCATTAGCGGTTGCTTACACCAGTTTCGGCTGCTCGCCGATTTTAGCCAGCTTCTGGGCCAGCCGCTTCTTGCGCTCCCAGTTTGAGCGGCGCATAATCATAATCCTCTGCGCCTGCGGCGAACCGGCGCCGTGCATCGATTCCACGAGGGCGGTGCCGCAGGTCATGCCCTCTATCAGCCTCAGCAGACGCATTCTGGCCTCGGCGGGCACGTCGGTGGCGCCTTTGCTGTACTTGTCCACATATTTACCCACCTTGGTATCGCCCAAGTCGAATTCAGAAGGCATCGTCGCCAGCAGGCCGCCGGCCACGTCCTGGGCGAGCCGGGCCATCTCATAAATATACTGGGTGACATTGAGCTTGGTGATATTGGCGAGAAGAGGGTCGGCCATGAAGTTGCCTGCCGGCAGGGCATAGCCCTGGCAGGAGCAGGCGATGGAGCAGCAGTAGAGTGTCTCGGCGAGGTGCACCATCTCCACAAGTTTGTCTCTGATATGCGAGGCGTTCGCTGTACCCTGCGCCTCGGCCAGCGCGTACGTGGCGCCGGTTAAAACATCGGCCAGACCTACCTTGCAGCCGCCGTAGTTCTGCCGGTGGGCGGTGGCGAAACGCTCGACAAGCTCAAAGGCAAAGTCGTACTCGCCGCACATGAATACCTGTTCCCAGGGAACAAAAACATCTTCAAAGACGACCAGCGCCTCCCCGCCGACGATGCCGTATTCCGGATTGCCTTGGTCCATCAGGCAGCCGCTGCATTTACGGTCGTCGTTGGTCTGGCGGCCGAAGATATGGACCAGTCCGGGGGCATCAACCGGCACATAACAACACACGGCGTAGTCGGCATCCGCCTCCTTCAGCGAGGTGGTCGGCATTACCAGATGGCCGAGGGCATTGACGGCGCCGGTGATATGCGCTTTGGCACCACGTATCACGATGCCGTCTTTTTTCTTTTCAATGACACGGACATACTGGTCGGGGTCAGCCTGCTGGCTGGGTGAGAGGCTGCGGTCGCCTTTCGGGTCGGTCATGGCTCCGGAGATGAACCGGTCCTCTTTCTGTATTTCTTTGAGGAAGTCGGCAAACCTCTTATGGTACTCGGTGCCGTTCTTTTTATCCATGTCAAAGGTTACCGAGTAGATGGCGTTCAGCGCGTCGTGGCCGACGCAACGGGCAAAGCAGCTTCCCGTCTGTTGACCCAGGGCGCGGAGGGCTTTCACCTTCTGTATCAGGTCATCGGTGCTGTGGTGCACATGGGTGAAAAGGTTGATTTTCTCTCCCGTCAGGTGGGATTTGGTGGTCAGCAGCTCCTCAAATTCGGGTGCCCACGCCATATCATAGGTCAGGGCGACGGCATTTATATGGGGAATAAAGGCGGGGTGGTCTGCCACGCTATCGATTTTCTCCCCCATATAGTAAATCTCCGGCTTGACCTGGCGCAGACTCTCCCGGTAATCGTCACCGTGTATCATACTCATAGCCTGAAACCTCGCATTTTTTCTCAATACGTTTCGTCAGGAGGGATACATATTATTCATAATAGCCGCGACTGACGCTGAAGGCGATGGCGCCCAGAATTAAAAGCCCCGAAAGCGAGAACCAGAAAGTCCAGGTAAATTGGAGCATAATTGGGGCAATTACATCGGCGGCGGTCACAATGCCCATTGCGGCGCAGAGCGTACCGATGATGCCCAGAATAACAGCTGTTAGACCCATTGCTTATCCTCCTGATGTATTTTTATCCGTTAAGCCTAGTTTATTACATAATTTTGAAATTCACAACGGTAATCCCAAAAAAATGGCAGAGCGGGAAGGGAAAAAATACTGCCGGTTATCTTGACAATTAGGTAAACGGAGCTATAATTTAATTGCTCCGATTAGGGGAAAAAGGAGGCAAAAGATGTCTGAAAGAATACTGATTCCACTGGACGGCTCTAAGGTAGGAGAGGTTGCCCTGCGTTACGTTGAAGGACTGGTCTCCAGATTGTCACCAGGAGAGAAGGTGGAAGTAATCCTCTTCCATGTGATTACGGCACTAAGACACGATGTAGCAATCAGTGGAGGTGGGGCGGGTACTATTACGATACCATATAATGAGAATGAACTGGAGCAGATGAAGAATAAGGCCGTTGACTATCTTACCAAGGCCGGTGACTCTCTAAAGAGTAAGGGGGCTATCGTGAGCTGTAAAGTTGTGGCGGGAAGCACCCCTGCGGAAGAGATTATCAAGGCTGAAGAAGAGGTCAGCGCTGACCTCGTGGCTATGTCAACGCACGGGCGGGCTGGAGTTAGTCGCTGGGCTTTTGGCAGTGTTACCGATAGAGTATTGCGTGCCGGAAAGGTACCGGTGCTGATGGTGAGAGCAAGGCA
The DNA here is from genome assembly GCA_049643605.1 of Dehalococcoidales bacterium. Lineage (GTDB taxonomy): Bacteria > Chloroflexota > Dehalococcoidia > Dehalococcoidales > RBG-16-60-22 > E44-bin89. Next base: position 3,071 of record JBARQF010000048.1, on the reverse strand, counting down.
GTGAGCCATGTAAAACCTGGATTATCGACGCTGAACTTTAAGAGCCGAAGTGGCTGACTGGTTTAGCGGAGGGTATCGATTTAAGAATAGACGCTATGTTCGGCATTGAACGGGAAATCGGCGATTTACTGCGCAAGAAAAGGATGACGCTGGGGTTGGTGGAATCGGCCACCGGCGGGCTTATCTCCCATCGGATGACCAATGTGCCGGGCAGTTCCGATTATTACAAGGGCTCGGTAACCGCCTACAGCAATGAGACAAAGACCAGAGTGGTTGGCGTAAGTGAGGCGACCATAGACCAGCATGGCGCTGTAAGCGCTCAGGTGGCCGAGGAGATGGCGGAGGGAGGCCGGAAGCTGCTGGCGGTGGACGTGTGCCTTGCGGACACGGGGGTTGCCGGGCCGGGTGGGGCTACTGAAGAAAAGCCGGTAGGCCTGTTCTACCTCGGGCTGTCCGTTAAGGACAAAACGTACAGTAGGCAGCATAACTTCACCGGCAGTCGTGAGGAGAACAAACGGGACGCTGCGGAAGCCGCCCTGCGGTGGCTTAAAGAATATCTGTCCGGTTTAAACTAGGGATTCAATATCCAGATTGATATATTCAGGGCGGAAGCAAAACTCACCCACAGGATATATGGTATCATCAGCCACGCCGCTGCCGCTGCAATTCTGGCAAACTTGAATATGGTCAGCAGTATCGCCAGCCACAGGACGATGATGACGATAACCCCGTAGAGCGGTGATTGCATTCCGAAAAAGACCACCGACCATAGAGAGTTAAGTGCCAGCTGCACCAGAAAGATTATCAGCGCTGCCTTCACCCGTCGATTTTCCAATCCGATGCGCCAGACCAGGAAGGCGGCTATTCCCATGAGCAGGTAGAGGGTAATCCAGGCGGGGGCAAAGAGCCAATTGGGCGGGGTGAAGACGGGCTTCTGGAGGGCGGCATACCAGGTGGGAATAGCCGGAGTGGTAAACACCGAGCCGATAATACCGGCGCACTGGCAAACCACCAGACTGGTAACAAGCTTCAAAATATTGATAGTTCTGGTATTTTTCATCGTTCCACCTCCATTTATGGCTGGTGAGCATTTTTATCATATAATCGATGAGATTGTCAATATCAGTCAGCGATGTTATACTCGGACATATTATTAGCGGATTTGGAGGCTTCAGGTGAAGAGAGCCGATGGACGTGCCTATAATGAGCTCCGACCGGTAAGCATCGCTCCCGGTTTTTTGCTCTTTGCCGAGGGCTCGGCGCTGATTGAGCTGGGCAAGACCCAGGTGCTGTGTTCGGCCAGTGTGGAAGACCGGGTGCCCGGCTTCCTGAGAAACAGCGGGACGGGATGGATTACCGCAGAGTATGCCATGCTGCCCCGTGCCACTTTGACCCGTACCCCGCGCGATTCCGCGATGGGAAGGGTAGGGGGCAGGAATCAGGAAATCCAGCGCTTTATCGGGCGCTCCCTGAGAGCCGTAACCGACCTCGCTTCTCTGGGGGAACGGACTTTGGTGGTCGATTGCGATGTCATTCAGGCTGACGGCGGCACCAGAACCGCGGCCGTTACCGGCGCCTATGTCGCCCTTTATAAAGCTCTCCATAACCTGGAAGATATGGGAATCATCTCTTCGGTGCCGCTCAAGAGCGCGGTGGCGGCGACCAGCGTGGGCATTGTGCACAGCAATATGATGCTGGACCTGTGCTATGATGAAGACAGCAGCGCCTCGGTTGATTTCAACGTGGTCATGACCAGCAAGGGTGAGTTCGTTGAAGTGCAGGGCACCGCCGAGGGCAAGCCGTTCTCAAGGCAGACTATTGACGAGTTGATTTCTCTTGCCGAGGTGGGGATTCAGCAGCTCTTCCAGATTCAGCAGGTTGCCCTTGAGGAAGAATAAGCGGGCGGGAAACCTATGTTCTTATCTGACCGCTGCCCAGGATAATCCACTTATACGTGGTCAGTTCTTTCAGTCCCAGAGGTCCACGGGCGTGGAATTTCTGCGTGCTGATGCCAACCTCTGCTCCCAGACCGAACTGTGCCCCATCGGTAAACCGGGTGCTGGCATTCACGTAAACGCAGGCGGCATCAATTTCGTTGAGGAAGCGCATGGCGGAGGGGTAATTCTCGGTTAAAATCGCTTCGGAGTGGCCGGAACCGTAGCGTGCAATATGTGCCAGAGCCTCGTCGAGGGAATCAACCACTCTGATGGCGGCTACCAGGGACAAAAATTCCCTGCCCCAGTCCTCGTTCGTTGCCGGAACGAGCTTCAGGCCGGATTGCGCTTTCAGGGTTGCCAGGGAGCGCCGGTCGCAGTGCATTTCCACACCGGCCCTGGCCAGTTCGGCGGCAATCACGGGCAGGTAACTCCCGGCGATGTCAGCGTGCACGAGCAGCGTGTCCAGAGCATTGCAGACGGTGGGGCGCTGTACCTTGGCGTTGTAGGCAATGGCCACCGCCTTGTCTATATCGGCGCTTCTATCAACGTAGGTATGGCAGACACCGATACCACCGGTGACCACGGACATTCGGGCCTTCTCGGCCACGGAGCGTATCAGTCCGGCGCTGCCCCGCGGTATTATCAGGTCAATGGCGTCGCTCATCGTCAGCATGTGGTCGACGAGTGCACGGTCGGTATTCTCCACGAACTGGATAGTGCCGTCAGGCATCCCGGCAGAAACGATGGCGTCCTGCACCACTCTGGCCAAAGCGCTGTTTGAGCGCACGGCCTCTTTACCTCCCCTGAGAATCACCGCGTTGCCGGACTTCAGGCAGAGCGAGGAGATGTCAATGGTCACGTCGGGGCGGCTCTCATAAATGGCGCCGATGACGCCCAGAGGCACCCGTTTCTTCCCAATCTGAAGGCCATTGGGCTGGGTGTGCATGTCGAAAACCTCGCCGACGGGGTCGGGTAGCGAGGCTATGTTGAGCACGTCACCGGCCATTGCCTCAAGGCGGCTCTCGTTCAACATCAGGCGGTCGAGCATGTGGTCGCTCATGCCGGACGCTTTCGATTCTTTATAGTCCTCTTTATTGGCCGCCAGTATCTCGTCTTTTCTGGCCAGCAGGTCAC
>JBARQF010000047.1:0-4605 GCA_049643605.1 Dehalococcoidales bacterium | reverse complement strand
GTCGGGCACGTATTCCCCGGGGATGTAGGCGTCCAGGGGCAGGGCGATGGCGGGGATGGGGAGATGGAGCGGCTTTTTCTCTTCCTTAACGCCCGCCAGCCTGTCTTTCTGCTGCTCCACAGCCTCGGCAAGCAATCGACAGTAAAGGTTAAAGCCGATGGCGGTGATGTAGCCGCTCTGCTTGGTGCCCAAAAGAGTGCCCGCGCCCCTGATTTCTAAATCTTTCATGGCGATGTTGAACCCGGCGCCAAGCTCGGTGGCCTCGTAGATGGTGCGCAGGCGCCTCTGCGCCGTGGGCGTCAGGCGTTTCTCCCGGTCGTATAAAAAATAGGCATGGGCCAGGTTGGCGCCGCGTCCCACCCGGCCCCGCAGCTGGTAGAGCTGCGTCAGGCCAAACCTGTCCGCCTGGTTCACTATCAGGGTATTCACGTTGGGCATATCCAGGCCCGACTCGATAATCGTGGTGCAGGCGAGCACGTCGCTCTCCCCCTGCGCGAAGTCGGCCATCACCTTCTCCAGCGCGCCCTCCGGCATTTGCCCGTGAGCGATGGCGAACCGCGCTTCCGGCACCAGCGACCCCAGCTTCTGCGTCACCATGCCGATGCTCTGCACGCGGTTGTGCACGAAGAAGATCTGTCCGTTTCTCTCCAGCTCACGGAGGATGGCCTCGCGGATGAGCCTGTCGTTGTACTCGGCGACATAGGTCTTGATGGGCAGGCGCTCGTCGGGGGGCGTCTCCATGGTGCTCATATCCCTCACCCCCACCAGCGACATGTGCAGGGTGCGGGGGATGGGGGTAGCGCTCAAAGTGAGCACGTCAACCTCCCGGCGCATCTTCTTCAGGTACTCCTTGTGGTTGACACCAAACCTCTGCTCCTCGTCAATAATCAACAGCCCGAGGTTTTTGAATTCAACGTCTTTCTGCAGCAGCCGGTGAGTGCCGATGCAGACATCCACCCGGCCGTCTTTCATCCCTTCGATTATCTCATCCTGCTCCCCCGGCGATTTAAAGCGACTCAGGGCTTCTACCCTCATCGGAAAAGCGTCAAGGCGCTCCCGGAACGTGGCATAGTGCTGCTGGGCCAGCACCGTGGTGGGCACCAGCACCGCCACCTGCCTGTTATCCATCACCGCCTTGAAGGCAGCCCGGATAGCGACCTCCGTCTTGCCGTAGCCGACGTCGCCGCAGACAAGACGGTCCATCGGTTTGGCTTTCTCCATGTCCTCCTTGACATCATGCTGCGCCTCCATCTGGTCGGGCGTCTCGACATACGGGAACGAGGCTTCCATCTCCTGCTGCCACAGCGTGTCGCGGGCAAAGGCAAAGCCGGGCACCACTTCCCGCGTCGCGTAAAGGGCAAGCAGTTCCTGCGCGAGGTCTTCGGCGGCCTCTTTCGCCCGCTGCTTGGTGCGACTCCATTCCTGCGTACCCAGCCGACTCAGCACCGGTGAGCGGTCGCCGGCGCCAACATACCGGCTGACGCGGTCAATCTGGTCGGTGGGGACATAGAGGCGGTCGCCGGCCGCGTAGCGCAAAAGCAGGTATTCCCTTTCGTTGCCGTCGCGGCGCAGTGTCCTGACCTCGGTAAATTTGCCGATTCCGTGCTCAACGTGCACCACGTAGTCGCCCGGCGCAACATCGACAAATAGCTTCTGTCGCGGCACCGACTGCTTTTTCACCTGCCGTCGCTGCTTGACGAAGCCGAAGATTTCGGCATCGGTGAACAGGTAGGTTTCGCCATCCATCACCCAGCCCTCGTCGAGCGAGCCCTGGACCAGCGTCAACGAGCCGGGTGATGCCGCCTGTTCAACTTCAGTGACCGGCGCCGCGATTATGTCCTCGTCTTCCAGCAATTCGGAGAGGCGGCTCGCCTGGTGACTGACGACTATTACTTTTCGTTTCTGCCCCAGAAGCTGCTTTATTCTCCGACAGAACGACGGTAGCTGGCCGGCGTAGTTGGGAGCCGGCGCAAAGCTAAATCGGAACGATTCCTCGTCAGCGCCCCACGCGGTGAGGCTAAGGCCTTCTCTTTTTTCAATTTTTCCCCCAACTTCCTCCCACGTAAAATAAGGGCGGGGAAAATTGCGTGGCAGCTCACCTCTTTCCAGCTTTTCCGCTCGCATCTGCTCGGCTTCACCATGCAGCTCTGCCATTGCCTGCTCAATGCTCTGCGGCTCATCGAGCAGCAAAAGTGCATTCTCAGGCAGGTAGTCGACGAGGCTGTCCTGGTTAAACAGCGCTGAATAGAACTGGCTGTTATGAGATAACTGCCCTTCAAGCAGCGTGGCTATTTCCTGCTCGTACTGCTCGCGTATCTCCGTGTTAAGGTTCGCCAGGTCAAGGCTGTTCAGAGCATTCTCCAGTTCCGACTTTTTACCCTGCAACGGCACCAGCAGTTCCGTGGCCGGTGTCACCGATATCGACTCCCTCTCTTCCCGGGAGCGCTGGTTTTCCGGGTCGAAAAGCCGGATGCTCTCCACCGTATTGCCGAAGAACTCCAGCCTGGCGGGCAGTTCGCTGGTGGGCGGAAAGACATCAATAATGCCGCCACGATGGCTCATCGTGCCGGGAACCTCGACCACGCCCTCTGTCTGGTAGCCAATGCCTGTCCAGCTGCGCAGGAGTCGATACGGCTCAATGTCCATTCCCACCTTTATCTCGCTGCAGGCAGCGGTAAAGTCATGAAATGGCGCTGTTTTCGTCATCAGTGCCGGGGCCGAGACCACAACAAGAAATGGCTCTTCAGTTTCCACCCTCTTTCCCTCACCGACCATCATTGAAAGCACCTTGACCCGTTCCAGCCCGGTGGTGGGGTCGGATGTTATCCGCTCATAAAACAACGCATCCGGCTCAGGGAAGGTTCTGACATCGGCACCGGTCCATGCGGAGAGCTGCTCGGACAGTTTTTTGCTGCGCTCAGGCTGGGCAGTCACCACGAGAACCGGCCGCCGCCAGTGCCGGTACAGCGCCGCGATAAGATAGGGTTTGGCCGCATCGAGCGAAATAATCCCTCTACCTCGAACTTTATGCGGCCATGACGCCTGTAATTGGGCGAATGCCGGCATACTTTCAATCAAGCCCAGCAATCGAGTCAAGTTAAGCATCATACGAGCTTCCTCAAATACCTCTAGGGCTCGTCTTCAACGACCAGCCCTGCAGATAATTCTAACACTGCTGAGCAGGCTTCTCAAATACCCTCCCCACCTTACTCAATCTCACTCATCTTGTCCCGCCCTGTTCAGATTGCTATAATGGAACATATCTTTATCGGTCGGTGTGAGATGGGCAGGAATAATAAAACAAATATAAAATCGAGCAAGCCATGCTACCACCGGATTGTGGTCAAACTAGGCACCAGCCTGCTCACCGGCGGCAGCGACCACCTGGACCGGGATATGATGTCCCGCCTGGTCGACCAGGTGGCACGATTGCACCAGCAGGGGGTGGAAATCATCGTTGTGTCCTCGGGAGCCATGGCCGCCGGCCGGCATCGTCTCCGTCTGACGAAAAAGATAAAGGGCATTCCCTTCAAGCAGGTGCTCTGCTCCGTGGGGCAGAGTCACCTCATGCACATCTACGAGGAGCTTGTCGGCCAGTACGATATTCCGGTAGCCCAGGCGCTGCTCACCAAGGCCGACCTTTCGGACCGCTCCGGATACCTCAATGCCCGCAATACGCTGCTCGCCCTGCTCCAGCTCCGGGTGCTCTGCATTGTCAATGAAAACGACGTGGTGGCGGTCGATGAGCTTGATGAGGCCAAGTTCGGGGACAACGATAACCTGTCGGCCATGGTGGCCAATCTGGTCGATGCCGACCTTTTATTACTGTTAACGGATATCGCCGGCCTGCACACGGCCGACCCGCGGCGTGACCCGAGTGCCCGGCTCATCTCCAAGGTTGAGCACATTGATGCTGATATTGAAAGTCTGGCCGACCGGGCTGGCGAAATGGGCATCGGCGGTATGGTTACCAAGATAGAGGCCGCCAGGCTGGCCACCGCCTCCGGCGTAACCGTGATTATCGCTGACGGCCGGGAGCCGGATATAATCCCGAGGCTGGCTGGCGGAGAGAAGATTGGTACCCGCTTTTTACCGACCACCACGAGGCTTGAGAGCCGCAAGCGCTGGATGTTGAGTAGTTTGTCCATTCGCGGTATACTGGTAGTTGACTCCGGGGCGGCACTGGCGCTGAAGAAACAAAACCGGAGCCTGCTCGCAGCGGGCATCAAGGAGGCAAAAGGAGAATTCGACCGCGGTGACCTGGTCGATATTTACGACGCTGAGGGAAGGCACCTCGGCTGCGGTCTGGTAAATTACAGTTCCAATGAGGTTGACCTCATAAAAGGTGCACATTCCGATAAAATTGCCACGCTGCTCGGTATTGACTACGGACCAGAGGTGGTGCACCGGGATAACCTGGCTGTTCTTTAGGAGGTAGTAAAGTGACCACAGGCAAGCTCTACCAATCCAGCGACAACGAATTCATCACTGAAGTCAATTACAAGTTCCAGGATGAATCCGATACCGGCTGGTGGGGAGAACTCACCCTGACCGATTACAAACGACTTAAGGACAATGATATTTACATCATTGAACTTGATGACA
>JBARQF010000046.1:0-2007 GCA_049643605.1 Dehalococcoidales bacterium | reverse complement strand
CACCTCGACGTGGCTTGGGCGATGGACTACCACATCAAGCGCCCGCACCAGGGTCTCGGCGGCGAGACGCCGGTTCCACATGAGGCTCCGGACATATCGGGCCCGACACGACTCGTGTCGCCGCCGGTCCTCGGAGGGCTCCACCACACGTACCGCCGCGTCGCGGCGTAGTGAGAGGGACCCACATCTCGGCCGACGCCGCTCTTCTCTCGGATGACCGTCCGACCTGCTTTCACGCACGGCGGCTTCACGGCTTCCCGCCTTCGCGCGGCGGTCCACTATCTGCCCGGATGAGGTTCTTCGGGTAGACACTCATAGACAGGAAACGAGCTGCGGCCAGGCAGCCGCTCTCCGAGCACGGTAGCGTCCCGGATGTTGGTGGAAACTCCGAGCCGGTCTGACAGGCGACCATTCTACGCCTCCCTCATGCGACCGCAAGGTACTTCCTTGCCGAGTCGATCCTGATCGGCGAGGCCTTGAGATCTTCGACGGCCTGAACGGCGCCTTTGAGGATGGCCGGCGTAATCTTCACGCCGCGCCAGTTGAGTCGGTCCTGCTCGACGCTCGCCCAGATCAAGACGAGCGCGCTCCTCTCCGTCGGGAAGCGCCCGACGACGCGCGTGCGGCGGCGCACCTCCTTGAACGCCCGCTCGATCACGTTCGAGGTGCGGATGCGCTTCCAATGCGCCTCGGGGAACCGGTAGAACGTCAGGCAGTCCTCGAGGTCGCGGCACAGGGCTTCGCACGCGGTCGGGAACTCCTCGCCATACTTCGAGAGGAACGCGCCCGTGGCGCGCTTCGCCTCGTCGAACGAGGCCGCGTGGAAGATCTTCGAAAGGTCGTGCTTGACGCGAGAGTGGTCCTTCCTCGGGACGCGGCCCAGGACGTTCCGCGTCTTGTGGGCCGTGCATCTCTGCCGGGCCGCGCCGGGCCAGATGGCCTTGACCGCCGCGATGAGCCCCGGGCAGCCGTCCGAGACCACGAGCTTCGGAGGCGACATCCCGCGACGCACGAGATCCTCCAGCACCGCCTTCCACGAGGCCTCGGTCTCGCGCGGCCCCAGGTGGATCGCCAGAAGCGCCCTGGAGCCGTCCTCCAGGATCGCGTGGGCGACCAGGACCCCCTCCTTCTCGGAGGACCTGAAGCGGACGCGCTCGTTCACCGCGTCGAGGAAGAGGTAGAGCACCTTGAGCCCCGAGAGGTCGCGCTTCCTCCAGCCGTCGAACTGCCTGTAGAGCTCGGCGTTCGCGCGCGAGACCGAGCTCCTCGAGAGGCCGGCCTTCTTCCAGAAGGGCCGAAGCGCCCGCTCGAAGTCGCGCGTCGAGAGCCCCTCGGCGTAGAGGAGCGGCAAGGTCTTGAGGATACGTTCACTCGAACGCGCGTAGGCCGGGATGCTTCGAAGCGAGAAGGGCTCCTCGGCGCCGGTGACCTTCGGCATCGCGACGTCGAACGATCCCGACCCGCAGGTGAGGCCGCGCTTCCTCGAGCCGTTGCGGTAGCCGGCGCGTGACTCCACGCGCTCGTAGCGGCTCCTCCCGAGGAACTCGGCGACCTCCTGTTCCATAGCGACCTCCAGCAGGATGCGAGCGCCCTGGCGGGCCATCGCGTCGAGCCCCTCCGAGACGAGTTCGCCGAGTTCCGCGCCCTCACCCAGGAAGCCTTCGAGGACCTCCCCGATGCTTGCGAGGTCCAGCCTTCCCTGATACCGTCCCACAGGACACCTCCCTTTCGCTGACAGGCGACTCTTTCCAAGTGCCTATCAGACCGATTCGGAGGTGTCCTTCCACTCCCTTTTCCACCAACCTTTGGGACGCTACCTACCGCAACGCTAGCAGGATGTCCGATCTCGGGAGAAGGCACTTCCGGATCGGCGTAGCTACCGGCGAGCTCCTCGTTGAGAAGCACGGGATGGCCCGTGACGGGACGCCCGACTGCGAGATCGCCGGAACCGTGATCGCGACTGCCTGCCGACTCGAGGAAGCTGCAAGGACGGGCGAAGTGCTCATT
>JBARQF010000045.1:0-12027 GCA_049643605.1 Dehalococcoidales bacterium | reverse complement strand
CCACCGGCGTCAACTGACCACCGAGAACCACCAGCGCACTGCCGCCGTTGTCGGCAACAGTGTCCTGAATTTTTATCTTCCAACCCTCAAAGCGAGAGTCTATTATCTCAAGCGCTGGCATAACCCCGACAGTAGCCTCCAGCACCTGGGCCACGTTCACCCCGGGCCCTTTTAAGTCCTTCCTCAGAAGAAAACAGATTTCGCCTTCCATCTTCGGCTGTACCAGGCGGCCCATTGATATCGGCACACCCTCGGGGACGACCATGTTATCGAGGATATGTCCATAATCCGGCTCATGAACACCGAGCAGTTCCTGCATCGCCCGGCTGCACAGCCCTATCTTCTTGCCCACCACCACCCGCCCCTGATTTATCTTAGCTTGGACGGTGCGCAATTGTATGGAATAGGCTTCGGCAACGGTTATCCCTGAGTAACGATTGGTAAGATTGGTGCTTGGGATACAGGTTTTCTCCGCCTCTTGAATTTCCTGTGCCAGCGCATCAAGCCGGCTTTCCTCTAAAGCCATGATACGTCCTCCTTATCCGGCATTTCCTATTTCAATTCGCAATGAGGCACCCTGACTTTCATTGCTTCGTCACAAATAATATAACCATGGTATCCTGCTGTCAATCTCCACTACGGGGCCCTGCAGTCGCCTCCTCCACGAGCTGACCCGCTCCCAACAATTGGCCCAGCCCTACATAGGAACACTTCAGCACCGATTACAATATCCAGTGGTGGCAGCCCACCACACACTAACAAAACCAACCAAGCTCTTTATATTACATTACTCTGTAATTGCAATTGTGTTGCTTTCTAGCGTGCCTGGCAAAGCCTATTTATCTGTTTGCCCAGTAGCACTACTGGTTTACTCAAAGCTAGAGGCAAGGGGATTGATAGAGGAATGGCTGAAGAGTATAATCAGGTCAGCCCGCATAGCTCACTTGGTTATCGTCCACCTGCTCCTGAAGCTATTATGCCAGTGACACTAACTTGAAAGGTGAACCAAATTATCGGGGCAGTTCAGTGCGGCTTATTATTTATCAAGGAGGTAAGCGATCGCCCAGGTACGTAAAACAATAACGTAATTATATAAGGGGGTTATAAAGGAAAATGAAAAGGAACCTAATCGCATCAGTGTTACTAGTTGTTTTTTTAGTGGTAATGCTGGCTACTCCCGTATTCGCCAAGGAAGACAAAGATAATCAAAGTAGCGGGCAGCCCTTCCAGGAGCTCTGGGACAAGATAACTGAGATAATTGATACATTGGATGGCTTACAGGCTCAAATAACAGGCATACAGCTTATTGAAGGCCCTCCGGGACCACAAGGGCCTCAAGGGCCACAGGGGCTACAGGGTGACCAAGGCGACCCCGGCCCGCAGGGGTCTGATGGACCTCAGGGTGAGCAAGGACCAGTAGGACTAGTTGGACCTATTGGGCTTACGGGGCCACAGGGACTACAGGGTGACCAAGGCGACCCCGGCCCGCAAGGGCCTGAGGGACCCCAGGGTGAGCAAGGACCATTAGGACTAGTTGGACCTATTGGGCTTACGGGGCCACAGGGGCTACAGGGTGACCAGGGTGACCCCGGCCCGCAGGGGCCACCAGGGCCAGCTGACTGGTACGCCATACCGAATATTCCGGCTGGTTTTGACGATGGCACTGATGATGGCATTACCGAAGAGAGCGACCCACTATTCAGCGCCAGTGCCGCCGGCGGTATTACTGGTGGTGACATTACAAACTGGAATGCTGCTTACGGATGGGGAAATCACGCCGATGTTGGCTACATGACCGGTCTTCCACAATATGTTTTAAAATGGGGTGATAATATTTCCTGGCTCATCAATGATGCGGGATATTTGACCAGCTATACCGAAACTGACCCCACCGTTCTCGCCAGCGTGAAAGACGGCGTGGATTGGAGCGAACTATCCGGAATACCTGGTGATATCGCCGATGGCGATCAGAACACGCAACTAACAGAAACAGCGGTTGATGCTTACGTTGCCAACAATGGCTACCTGACGGGCTATACCGAAACTGACCCGACTGTTCTTGCCAGCATAAAAGACGGCGTGTCTTGGGATGAGGTTTCTTATATACCGGCTGGTTTCGCAGATGGCATTGACAACGTTGGGGCTGCAGATGGATACTCTCTTGATGCCGCAGACGGTAGCCCTGTGGATGCTTTATAAGTTAACGCAGAGGGCAATGTCGGCATTGGAACTACGGATCCAACTGCCAAATTGGGTATTCAGCGAGGTAATGGTGATCCTTATGCTGCGGGAGACGGAAGTATCTGGCTAATGGGAGACGAAAACGACGGTGCATTACTTTTCGGAGTGAATGACGAAGGAGCTTTTATTCAGTCTTACAACTCAAAGCCGCTGGTGCTTAATCCGGCCGGCAACTTTGTACACATCGAAGCAGAACCCAGTGCCCTGCTCATATCCTCAACCCGCGACATCAACTGGCCTTCTGATCATGCACTTTCCTTCAACGAATATAATGGAGGGACAAGCTACACGGAGCGAATGCGTATGAAGTCCGATAGCTCCATTGAGATCTATGCGGCAAAAAACGGACATGCTCTCTACCTTTATAATGACACTGATGGTGGAGACGAGGATGGTATATGGATCCAACTCGGCGACTATGGCCCAGATAAGGATAACAACTTTGTAACTTTCGCAGATAAGGATGGCGATGCCAGGGGCAGGATTGAGGGGTTCCAGAAGGAAGACTGGGAATATAACATAGGCATAGCGGAAATCCTTGAATTAGGAGGCGATCCGGTTAATTGGGCTATCCAATATTACTCAAATGACGGCGGAGTTAGCTACGCATCAAAGGGCGCCGATTATGCCGAGTGGCTCCAGAAATTAAACCCGCAGGAGCAGATGAAACCAGGCGACATCATCGGTGTCCATGGAAGGCGCATAAGCAAGAGGACTGAAGGTGCACAGGAAGTCATGGTCATATCGGGTGCACCTGTAGTTTTGGGCAACATGCCTTCCGAAGGCGAGGAATACCTCTACGAGCCGGTCTCCTTCATGGGACAGGTTCTGGTCAGAGTAAGTGGACCGGTGAACATCGGCGACTATATTCTTCCATCTGGTCTGGAGGACGGCACTGGTATAGCCGTTTCCCTAGAGCGGATGTCAGCACAAGACTACTCCAAGGTCGTGGGCCGCGCCTGGTCCGGTTCAGACTACGATGCGCTAAAATATGTCCTTTGCGCCGTGGGATTGAACGCTAACGATTCGGTACAACTGATTGAAGAACAGCAGACGCAGATTGAGGCCCTTGAAGCTCTTATCGAATCACTAATTGAACGGATTGAGGCACTGGAGTAAGTTAAGTGGTACAACGTAAGGTAACGTAACGTGTCTTGTCTTCAAATAGAGTGACCTTTGCACTTGAAGGATTGAGGGAAGTAAAATTATTCTACTTCCCTCTTTTCTATTATTACACAGTTGCTGCCCCCTCAACAACTGGCCCAGTCATACATAGGAACACTGCAGCACCGATTACAATATCCACTGACGGCAGCCCACTCCACACTAACAAAACCAACCAAGCTCTTTATATTACATTACTCTGTAATTGCAATTGTGTTGCTTTCTAGTGCTCCAGGCAAAGCCTATTTATCTGTTTGCCCAGTAACACTACTAGTTTACTCGAAGCTAGAGGCAAGGGGATTGATTGGAGAATGGCTGAAAGAGTATAATCGGATACGCTTGCATAGTGCCTTGAGTTATCGTCCACCTGCTCCTGAAGCTATTATGCCAGTGACACTAACTTGAAAGGTGAACCAAATTATTGGGGCAGGTCAGGATATGAAGCCCAAGCAGGTGTTTTGTAGTGGTCGATGAACTAATCCGGTTTAATATACCCAGCGAACTGTTGATTGTCATCATATCAGCTCTGCCGATAGTAGAACTACGCGGCAGTATTCCGGTAGGCATAGGGCTATTTCAGTTGCCATGGTATCAAGTTTTATGCCTGGCTATTATTGGTAATCTATTGCCTGTGCCATTCCTGTTATTGTTCTTTCAGGCGCTGGTGAAATACATAAGGCGAGTACGCGTGGGGGGAAAACTGCTCAACCCTCTCATCCGGCATACCGAACGCCACACGGCAGCTATTGAGAAATATGAAAGGATTGGTTTGATGGCATTCGTAGCTATCCCACTGCCTTGGACGGGTGCTTGGACAGGAGCCATGGCTGCATCACTGCTTGGTCTGAAATTCACACGCGCCTTCTTTTCTATCATGGCCGGGGTAATTATCAGTGGTGCCATTGTTACGACCTTGTTTCAGATGGGCTGGGTTGGAGCTGTCATTGCCGGCCTTGGGCTGTTCGGTTTGGCAATACTGGGTTTTTGGAAAACATGACTCTTGTCCCGCTTACTGATTAAAAGTCATGGGGTGTCAATTCAGGCAAAAAAGGAGGTGAAAACGGTATTTTCGACACCCTGATTTTTACACTAGCGTCATATTACCGCCAGGTTGTTGGCTCGAGTTCAGCTCGGGGAGGCAGTCATTTTAATGGGGGCAGGCCGCTATCTATTCGAGTTCCATTATCTTTTCCGCAACCACCTGAGCCGCGATACCACACACCTTGGGGCAACCGGTTTCACCATGACCGCCAGCGTCTAGGAAGGCTTGGCGTTCCCTGTCGTCGGCTAAATTGAACGACCTTCCATATATCTTTTCTTGAATATGTCGGCATAGTGTGCTCTCCAGCTCCTCTTGAAAGTCAAACTGAGTCTTTAATTCTTTCATGAATTTGTCACGTACTTTGCTGGCGACTTTCATCGCTCCCTGGTAGGCGTCAAAATCTTCCATCCTCTCACGGCCAATGACTAAGCCAAGTGCGAGAAGAGCGCCAATTATGGCGCCACAGGTCTCTCCGGTACGGACAACACCCCCAGAGAGCACCGTAGCCGCTTTAAATGAATCTATGTTACCGATGGCAAATTCCTCTTGAATGGCCCCCAGAACGCTTTGCGAACATCCGGAAAGAAAATCGTACTCCAGCGCCTTTCTCTTGACTCTCTCTATACGGTCCACATTAATCACTGTAGTACCTCCTTATATAGTGCAATGGGATATTTCCAAATACCTCATAAGCTTCAGCGCCAATTTACTCAGGCAAGCTATTCTTGTCAAGGCGGCCTTACCATAACCAACCTGTTTGAGACTTGCTTATACTTCTATGTAGTAGCCGTGGTACCCGTGTATTATTAGTGCCCTATTTATTACGCGGTTGGATTCCGACCTACTTTGCAATGCAGTTTTTCAAGACACCGATTTTGTCTATCTGCATTTCAATTTTATCCCCAATCTGGACATTGACCTGAGGGGCGTATTTTTCAGTTGCCATGGCGCCGGTGGCAATCAGGTCACCAGGGTACAATGTAATATCTTGAGAGATAAACTCGATTATTTCGGCAACTTTGAGCCGCATATCCGAAGTATTACCCTCAACTTTTAATGCACCGTTAATCCTGTACTCTGCATTCAGACCCTGGGGGTCGGGGATTTCATCCTTTAAGGTAATGCAGGGGCCTATCGACTCAAACGTATCAAATGATTTCGCCAGACAAAGGTAGAAAAATCCGGGCAATCCTTCTCTACCTGGGCCGAGCCCCCGCTTTATTAAGTCTATTGCGGTTACATCGTTCACCACCGTGTAGCCAAAAACACAATCCAAGGCGTTATCCTTTGAGACGCGTTTTATCTTTTTGCCAATTATCACGCCCAATTCCATTTCGCAGGAAACTTGCTCAGATGATACTGGCCATATTATCTCTTCCTCCGGACCGATTACTGTTTGCGGCAGCTTCCAGAATGTTTCAACTGTCCCCTCGAGTGGCTCAACTATTTTCATCATAGCCAGATAAGCATTATAATTCGCGCCAACATTCAGAGCCCTGAATACCTGTAGAGGTTTGAGTATTTGAACTTCGTCTTTTTCATAAATTATCCTATCCCCACTAGGAGAACAATCTAATGATAGCCCCTTTTCATCTGCCTTATTAAGGAATTCGGCCGCCTGTTTAATACACATAACACCATCGTCTTCACGACTGATTAAATCAATCATGGAGTCAGGAACTTGCTGGCTCGCAGTATCTTTAGCCTTTTCGGCGGGCACACCTTTTTCCTCCGAAAGCGACTTTTCAAACGTTGCTCTTAAATCAGCGATTTTATCCCCGTGTATGAGGCCAATCCTGTTACCAGATTTGTCTTTCCTGAATGTAACGACTCTCATTTTCCCTTTTGTCCTTTCTTCTTCGCCACATCATTAACGGTACAAAGAAGCTCTCTATATGACTATTTCTACAGGTATCTCTGGCCTGCCCCATAAAGGATACCACTTCTTAAGTTGGAGTTAAAGATAGTTTAGCTTCAGGAGCAGGCGGCTGGTAGCCTAGCGAACTATGTGGCCGAATCTGATTATATTCTTCAGCAATTCCTCAATCAATCTCCTTCCCTTTAGCCTTGAGAAAGCTAGTAGTATTACTGAGAAAACAGATAAGTAGGCTTTGCCAGGCACGCTAAAAAAGGAACCAAACTTTGGGGCAGGTCACGTAACTGGCAATTCTAACTGCGCCGAGGACTCCAGAAAGGATTGAGAGAACTCCTCCGATTACTGGCTTTACAGATTTTTCCATTTACCCACTGATCTCAAGTTACGATAAGGGTTCAGCTCCAGCCGCTGCCACCATTTCTTCTTATTTTCTATAAAGACGTGGAAACCACATCGGTACTTCTTTCATGTAGTGTTCGTATTCCTTGCCAAATTTTACAAGAAGCAGCTTCTCTTCATAGCGTGATATGTAATGTAGAAAAAATATGGCTATTATCCATATAAAAGCTGCAGCTAGGGAAATATTCAGTAGTAATAAACCCAGGTATAATATTATTTCGCTCAGGTATATTGGATGGCGTACGAAACTGAATACCCCTTTTTTGATTACACCTTGTGATTGTGCCTGTTTACCAAATACGATCGAAAGGCCAGTTACTGCCATATATCCAGATACAATCAGTAATAAAATGCCAAAGGGTAACCTTACTCCTACTGGTATATATTCATTAAGAAAACTGGAGTACTTCAAAAGCATATCGGATATCCACAGTGCCATAAAAAGACAAAAAAGGATTAGCTGACCAATGTCGCCAGTGCGATGCTCTCCGGTAAGATTATCCCTGTGTCGATGTGCCATATATTGCCTGCCTTTATTTAATTGGTGCCCAGATTATAGCCGTTGTAAGCGCCAATTAAGCTTCCAAACCCATCCGCTGCCAGTTGTTTACTCGTAGGCCTTAACGCCAATACGGGTCATTAGCCATCCGGTATAAGGGGCTAGTGCACCAGCAACAGCCATACCTACACTTTTTACAATACCCATCGCTAAACTGTATACGTAATAATATAAGTAATCGTTACTTCATACTGCGCACTATGTATTCGGCGGTGGTGCCTCAGATATAAAACCTTTTTCTACTGCGAGTACAGCTGCCTGCTGCCGATTTTTGACATGCATTTTCTCCATAATTGCGCTTAAATGCACTTTCACCGTATTCTCACTTATGTACAGTTTTTCAGCAATTTCCTTATTAGTATCACCCTTGGCAACCAGGGATAATACTTCGATTTCTCGATTGCTTAGACCATAATTCTTATCTACAAGCGTTGATTCCTTCATCGCCTCTAAATTGGCGAATTCTTGAAGCATTTTGTCTGCCAGTGGTTGAGTAACAATTACCCCGCCTTCATTAATACGCAAAATGTCATCGACAAGGTCTTCAATTTTTATATCTTTGGTTAGGTATGCGCTAGCTCCTAACTTAAAAGCAGAGAAAAGGTCTTGGTCTTTTTCCGAGTGAGTAAGCATGATAATCCGTGAGTGAGGTGATACGCTTTTAATGCCTGCTATTGCCTCGACGAAGTTACAATCTTGAATCTCAGTATCTAAAACGACAACGTCCGGGTTTAGCTCTCTAGTTTTTTCCACGCACTCAAATCCATTCGAACAACTATGTACTACATCAAAGTAAGGTTGTTTTTTCAAAACCATGGACATACCTTCTCTGAATATTTCTCTTTTATCGGCTAATAGAATCTTGACCTTTTTCATAGATAAGCCTTGGTTTTTACTATAACGACAAAACTAATTATAATATCCGACCTTCTAATTAACAAATATTTTATAAAGTATTAATCCGATAGGGTTAGCAATCCAATAGTAGCATAAATACGAAAATACGACTTTTGGGGAATTTATAAACGTTTATTCGACATGTAAATTTATATATATCCTACGCAGTGTAGATTATCTCATGAGTACAAATAGAAATGTTTTAATTGTTTCAAATTGTCCTTTGCTTCGCGAGGGTATGAGACTTCTTATTAAGGAAATTGCATTTCATGTCATTACTACGGCAGATGAAAAAAGTGCGTCAAGTTTAATAACCAAATATACCCCAAGTGTTATCGTAGTTGATCGACCAAGTGCGAAAGCCGTCAGATTAGATAGTCTATTTCGGCGTATTGATTACCCTGTTAAAGTCGTGATTGTTGGATTGGACGATGATAAATTAGCTTTATACTCGCTCCCTACTCTTTATAAAGCAACCCGGGAGAACCTTGTAAAACTGATTACAGAAAATGTCTGAATGTAAATCCCGTATATTTTATTCTTACCCGATAGCCAGTAATACGAAAGCATTATATGAAAATAGTCCTTAAACACATAATTAAATTAACTAAAAAGTATATATGAATGGCAACCGGGACAAATTAAAATGAGAAAAAATGGGGATGACCTAAACCACGCTAAATGAAATGTGAGTTATATGATAGTGGATTATGGGCCAATATGAGTGTACTACACGTCGAAGATAACCGTAAGGACGTAAATACGTCTGAAATAGAAGGACTTCTGTGCCTCTTTCTAAGTACCAGGACTTGTTTGACTAACCTTCTTAATAGAGGGGAGACTCACCGATGAATCTGCTGGACGCAGTTACAATGGGTGAATCCATGATTGCTTTTGAGGGACAGGACTGCGGCCCGTTGCGAGAGGTTAAGCTTTTCCAAAAATGGGTAGGTGGTGCCGAAGATAATTTCGCTATTGGTTTAGCTCGACTTGGTTTTAAATGCGGCTGGTTTTCCCGATTAGGCGATGATGAATTCGGGAAGGAAGTCCTCAGAACGATTAAAGGTGAAGGCATTGATGTCTCCAGAGTCATATTAGACACTGATACGCAAACGGGGATCTTTTTTGTCGAGAGACGTGCGCATGGTGACTTTAAATGTTACTTCTATCGTAAGTTATCTGCCGCTAGCCGTATATCGCCAGACGATATTGACCAGGATTATATTAAGCAGGCCAAAATCGTTTATCTTACTGGAATTACTCCGGTATTAAGCGAATCGGCCCATCAGGCAACAGAAAGAATGCTCCAGGTTGCTATTGAAAACAGTCAAACCATCGTATTCGATCCCAATTTGCGTTTGAGATTGTGTGACATTACCACCGCTCGTTCCATTCTCATCCCTATGATGCAAAAAAGCGCCTATGTTTTGCCCGGAGAAGAAGAACTAAAGCTATTGATGGACTGCCAGGAATTATCGGCGGCAATAGATAAAGCCCATTCCCTCGGGATAAAAAATCTGGTGGTAAAGACTGGAGTGGAAGGTGCTGTTCTGGCATGTGGTGATGAAATGGCGGTAAATATTGCCGGTTTCAGGCTGAAGAATCCTATTAGCAGCATGGGAGCAGGAGATTGTTTTGGCGCCGGATTTGTTGCCGGCTTGCTAAAGGAGCAACCCTTGGAGCAGTGCGTTCGCTGGGGGAATGCTTTGGGCGCCTTTTGCCTGATGGCTTCGGGACCCTACCAGGCTTTACCAAGTTTTCAAGAATTACAGGCATTTTTATCCGGAGAAAGCGGCATCTCCCGCTGACGAAAAAAATATTAAGGAGGATTAGATATGAAAGCTTCCGATTTTAAAGGCATTATCCCACCCATGATGACCGCCTTCACCGAAGAAGGTGAGATTTACGAAGAGGGTACACGAAAGATAGTTGATTTTATCGTTCCTCATGTCCAGGGGTTATTCCCGTGCGGGACTTATGGTAGCGGGCCGATGATGTCAATCGCGGAACGCAAGAGGGCGGCAGAAATCATTGTTGACCAGGCTAAAGGTCGAGTCCCGGTAATCGTTCATGTGGGAACAGCTGATACCAGGAATACCGTTGAATTGGCCCGCCATGCCGAAGCGATTGGAGCCCAGGCCGTAGGCGCCATCACTCCCTACTATAATAGCTACAGTGAAGATGCTATTTTTATTCACTTCCAACAATTGATAAATGCAGTGAATATACCGGTTTTCCTGTACAACAACCCGCAGGCCTCGGGTAACTCCGTATCCCCTAACCTTCTGGTCCGCCTTGCCAAGGAAGGTTTGGGAGGCGTTAAGGATAGCAGCTTTGATATCGTCAATTACTACCACTCCCAGATCGCGTTGCAGGAGTTCCCTGAGTTGAATCTAATTATTGGCACCGAGGCAATGCTCGTGGCTGCCTTTGATGCCGGTGCTAAAGCAGCAGTCACCGGTTTGGGAAATGTGTACCCGGAATTAATCAAGAAACTGTACGACGCATATCTGGAAGGTGACCGGGAAAAGGTAATGCAGTTACAAATCGATGTACTCAAGATAAGGCAGATAACCAAATATGGGCCCACTGTGCCCACCTGCCACGCTATTTTAAAAATACGAGGTATAGATGCTGGCTATCCACGCCTGCCATTCACGCCGGTATCAGCGGAAACGGAAAAGCGAGTGGAAGAATCGTTAAGGAACAACGGGCTCATATAGATGAAACACCGAGCTTATCGAGCTAGCTGATAAGGCTATGTACAAATGTGAAGAAGAAGTAGTAGTACCGAGCGAATTAGCGAGAAAGATAAGCGATTGCTCTGAAAGAATGAATATGGCACTTGATGAACTGTTATTAAAGATATCGATGTAAGTCAATGGAGGAGAGCATGAAATGAAAAGGGCAATGAGAATAAATCCCGATGATAATATCGCCACCGCCCTGAGTGATATCGATGCCGGAGAAAACATCAGCTTGGTTTCGAAGTCGGGGCCGGTCGGCGAAATGACAGCAAAACAGTCGGCACCATTCGGGCATAAACTGGCTGTCATTGATATCAAAAAGGGCGATAAAGTCCTGAAGTACGGAGAGGTAATCGGCCTGGCCTCCCAGCAAATTAGCAAAGGGGATTATGTTCACATCCACAATGTCGTGAGTGCGCTCCTCCCCGGCAGCAAGGAGGTAGAATAATGGAATTTATGGGTTATGAAAGACCCGACGGTTCGGTCGGCATACGCAACCATGTGGCTGTCATCTCAAGCGGCCGCTGTGCCAACGAAATGGCCGCCACTATTGCTGATACGGTACCAGGCGCTGTGCCTGTAATCCATACCCACGTTTGCGTCCGCCTTCAAGATGACAATGAAAAAGCACTGCGCGTATTAACTGGTATAGGCAGCAGCCCCAACGTTGCCGCTGCCATCGTGGTCGGCATTGGCTGTGAAAATCCTTCGCCAGCCACGATTGCTGATGAGATAGCCAAATACAAGAAGCCGGTTGAAGTCTTTACAATGATGGAGAGCGACGGCTTTCAGAGTTTCATGGATCAGGGTCTGGCCACGGCCCGACGTATGGTTGCCGAAGCATCTCAGATGCAGCGGAAGCCCTTTCCGCTGAGCTATTTGACATTGGCTGTGAAATGTGGCGGCTCCAGTGCCGTATCAGGTATTGCTGGAAATGCGGCAACCGGCAAAGTCCTGGATCGGTTAATTGAAGAAGGTGGCACTGCCATATTTTCCGAAACCACCGAGGTCATAGGTGCCGACCATCTAATAGCCAAAAGGGCGGTGAATGATGAAGTAGCAGGTCAGTTCCGCGAGATGGTAGACCGCCAGGAGGCCAGGA
>JBARQF010000044.1:0-6720 GCA_049643605.1 Dehalococcoidales bacterium | reverse complement strand
TGATAGGACCCGTTTTCCGAAACGATTGGTCCCAGCGCGCAAGCACCCAAGCAGTTGACGTGCTCGACGGAGAAAAGACCGTCGGGAGTCGCCTCGCCCGGTTTAACTCCGAGTTGGCCGGTAGCCTGGTCGAGGAGAAGGCGGGCGCCCCGGACGTGACAGGCTGTGCCCGTGCACATGGTGAGGACATTTTTGCCGGGTGGTTTTAACCGAAAGGCCTTGTAAAAAGAGGCCACCCGGTAGACTTCCATAAGCGGCACCCCGAGACCCTGGGACACGGTCTGCATCGCCTTTTCGGAAATGTAACCGTAGTTTTCCTGAACGTCCTGGAGCGCTTCAATGAGTTGCTCCGGTTGACTGCGACGTTTTTCCAGGATTTTATCGAGTGTTTGGGGCGGCATAGTAACCTCCTTTAAGCGAGAGCCTGCTTGATTACCTTAAAGATAACTGGTAGGATGAATGAAGTAAATACGGAATAAATACACCCGAAGTGCCTATATAAAATAGGCAATAAAAGGGAGAAATCCACTGGAAAATAAGAAAAATCCTGCGTCTGCAACCGACGGTCGGCACTTGCCTTTTTCCTCGAAAGACCTGGCCCTTCTGTGGCGAATCCCGTTTTCAAGTGAAACCGAGCCTGACAAGGTCGAGATTGCACTGCGTGAACGCATCAAGGAACTGAACTGCCTTTACGGGGTTTCCCAGTTAGCCGAGCGCCACCTGCATTCCCTTGACAATCTACTGCAGGAGCTGGTGAACTTCCTGCCTTATTCATGGCAGTACCCAGAAGCCACCTGCGCCCGGATTCTCTTTAAGGGAGAAACCTGCAGGAGCGATAGATTCAAAGTGACCAGGTGGCGGCAGTCGTCGCGGATTTACATGTACCATGAGCCAGTGGGAGAGGTCAGTATCGTCTACCTGAAAGAATATCCGCCGGCCGATGAAGGCCCTTTCCTGAAAGAGGAACGCGCTCTGCTGGACGCGGTGGCCGAGCATATCGGCACCATTGCCACCCGGATATCGGCGGAGCTGGAACTGGAGGAGACCAACCGACAATTAACCCTGGAGCGCAAAGCTTTGCAGGAGTCCAACACCGCCCTGCGAACGGTTCTGACCCGGATTGAGCAGGAGAAACAGGAAATCCACCGGGACATTAAAATGAACGTCGAAAAAATCCTGATGCCAATCCTGCACGCCCTGCCCTCACAACTGCCCCCGGCCCGGAGAAAATATGTGGAGATGCTCCAGACAAACCTCGAGGAAATCACCTCGCCGTTCATCAGTCAATTGTCCCTCTCCTACCATTCGATGACACCGACCGAAATCGCCATTTGCAACATGATCCGGACAGGAATGCGCACCAAAGAAATCGCCGAGACGCGGGGCGTGTCCGAGGCTACCATCAACCGCCACCGGGAAAATATCCGACGCAAACTTAAGATTACCAACCAGGATGTGAACCTGGCGACTTTCCTGCAATCGAGCATGTGGGATGGGAAATAAAAACCGGACCGGCCTTCGCGCCCTTTCCTATCGGGCGGAGCGCCACGCTGGGAATCCGGGCGAGTTTGTTGTATTATTCACGCCGTAACTAAAGAAGAGGTATATGTCATGTGGAAATTTGTTGACCTCACCCTCACCATTCGGGACCAATGGCGCTGGCCCGTTAAATATGACACAAAGGCCACGCATGAAGAGGACTACTTCATAGAGCGGCATATATCCTTCCGCCCGCACAGCTTTACCCATGTCGATGCTCCGCTTCATTTCCTGCCTGATGGCACTACTATCGACAAGGTGCCCCTAGAGAAGTTTTACGGCGAAGCGGCTATCGTCAACCTGTCCCACCTCGGCGAAAACGCTGGCGTAACCGCGGCCGAGCTGGAAGAACACGGCCAGCACGTTCGAGAGGGTGATATCGCTCTAATACGTACGGACTGGCCTCTAAAGGCAGATTATATGACAAAAGATTTCTGGGGCAAGTCACCCTACATGGCACGCGATGCCTGTGAATGGCTGGTGGAACGCAAGATTAAGGCATGGGGAGGTGATTTCCCCTGTGATTACCTCCTGAGATACGAGGTAATTGACCCGGGAAATGTGGCTAAATTGCCAAGAGAAGAACATACCACCCATTACGTTTTCTTCCACGCGGGGATTATCCAGTTTGAGTACATCGTCAATCAGCACCTGCTGACGAAAAACCGCGTTAATTTCATGGCCCTGCCCATCCCGTTTGAAGGTCAAGACGGCTCGCCGGTAAGAGCGATAGCCTGGGAAGAAATGCTTGGCTCCGAGTTATAGTCCTCAGGCATATTTCTTAATATATCCTGGCTATTACTCCTGCAGGAATACTCCACGACCCCCACGTCGCGGAACGGGACTCGCCGGAATTTAAAAGAGTACCGTAGGCCTTATGGACTTGCCTCCGCGCCTTTTCCTGTTGGGCAGAGCGCCACGTTGAGAATCTGCGCTATCTATGCTTCTCTTCTGTTGCTGCGAAGCATACCTAGATAGCGATAGAGATACCAACAGGCAATCGAACGATAAGGTCGCCATTGCTCCGCTGTCTGCCTCGCTTGGGAAATGAAACCTGCCTCAGGGAAGCCGTAAACACGGAGCATAGCAGTGCGGATGGCTAAGTCATCAATGGGGAAAACATCTGGCCTTCCTAACGAGAACATCAGATACATCTCAGCTGTCCATCGCCCAATACCTTTTACCTGAGTTAAGGTGCTGATTACGGCTTCATCATCAATCGCCTCAAGCCTGAGGAAATTGATCTTGTTCGATAAGACATGTTCAGCGAGGCTGCGCAAGCACCTGGCCTTTGCCAGAGACAGGCCTGCCTTTCTGAGTTCCTCTTCGCTGGTTCCAGCCAGACGTTGAGGATCAATACCATCATTTTCGAAGAGGGTGTCAAACTTTGAGCGAATCGCCCTTGCAGAGCTGTTGGACAGTTGTTGCCCTATCACTGAGTATGCCAGAGCGGCTAATCCCTGTTCACGGCGCTCAAGGCGACAGGGGCCAATCTGGTCAATAACCTCACCTAACTTGGGGTCGCGTTTTTTCAGTATACAAACGGCAGCTTCTATCTCATTTTGATTCGGTTGATCGACATGCATATCGGTGTATTATTTCACGCCAATGGGTGAAAAGTAAATCTAGATCCTCGTATTAAACCTTGCTCAAAAGTAAAGTTAGCGTTAATTTGCCTCATGGACGCGACGTCACAAATCCAGGCTCGCCAGAAGTTAAAAGAGTAGGATACGCCTCCCGGACTTGCCTCCGCGCCTTTCCCTGTTGGGCGGATATGCTAATAAAGCAGCGACGGCAGAAGATACAGGTAGTGCTAAGAAGATAAGAATAGCTAACGAGTAGGCCTTGGTAAGGTCAAATAATAATCCAAAGGGAAGGGGACCCAGAGCAGCAAAAACTACCATACCGGAAGTGGTCACTCCGCGAATACTACCCAGATGCCGACGGCCATAGTAGTTGGGCCAGATGACGGTACTGATTGTCATGATGAATCCGTTACTCAATCCAAGTAGTGCTCCGTATAAAAATGCCTGCCATGTCGAAGTAATAAGAAAAGTCCATAGCATTGTTGCTGCAATAAGCATCTGTCCAACAGCCAGCAGGTAGCGACTGGGAAACCTGTCTGCCATAAAACCAGCAATGAAGATCCCCAATATCTGCATAGGACCCATAATTCCGAATATTGCGGCGGCTGTTCCTGATGGTATTCCTTTGCTAGCGAGAAATGATATGTGGTGGAAAGTTAAGGCGGTCGAAATCAAACTGGGAGCGGCGCCAGCAAATAGTAGTAGCCAGAACGTCCGCGTACGTGATACTTCACCCAAGGATAAATTAACCTCCCTGACGGTATCGACCTTGTCCTTTATAGGCTGATCCTCTGTGGATGGCGGTTTACCGTCGGGCAAAAGCCCCACAGACTCAGGGTTCCGGCGAATGAGGAGTGCCACTGGTGGCAACAACACTATCCAGATAACAAAGGCTAACACCAGCCAGGCATTCCTCCATCCTGTGTTGGCAATAAGAGCGTGTATCAGGATTGGAAAAGTTGCGAAACTCACAGCTCCACCAAGGGTGCAGATGGCTGTTGCTTTCCCTCTCCAGCGAACAAACCACAAAGATGCTAAAGTAGTTGGAATAAAAGTCAGGGAACCCTGTCCCAGGGTACGTATAGCGGCGAAGCCAACGGCTAGCTGTATGGGATGATTCACCGAGCTCATCCAAATAGCAGCGAGGCCGAATAGAACGGCAACAGCTGTCATCATAATCCGGGCGCCATACCGGTCAAGCAAACGCCCCGCCAGAATCATGAAAACTCCCGCTATCAGAGAGCCTGCGGTATACAGGCCTGACACTAAGGTTCTAGACCAGCCCAAATCTGAGATGATGGGATCCACGAACATAGAGACCGAATAGGTTTGCCCAGGCCCCGCGATGAAGATGGCTAGAGCGCTTACCCCCAGGATAATCCAGCCATAAAAGAAGGGAACTCGATCAACTATTGAGAATCGGGATGAGGGAGAACCGGGAGATTGCATATTGGCATTGTAACAACTATCATCGGTCGCATCAAACGACCGTCTGTCTCTATTAAAATCTTAAATACGTCGCCTCAGCAGCGCCAC
Source organism: Dehalococcoidales bacterium (assembly GCA_049643605.1). Classification (GTDB taxonomy): domain Bacteria; phylum Chloroflexota; class Dehalococcoidia; order Dehalococcoidales; family RBG-16-60-22; genus E44-bin89. The sequence continues at coordinate 2,059 of JBARQF010000044.1, read as the reverse complement.
ACCGCTAAACGGGGCTCGCCGCGTCTAAAAAGAGCAATGTACGCCTCATGGACTGGCTTCCATTTATTTCCCTATCGGGCGGGGCGTTTTGTAATCTGGGGAAAGATACTCTACACTAAAAAGACCAAACGAGGAGGTTACTACTATGGAAACTGAGGAAAAGCAATTGGAAATTTACAACAGCATCATGAATTACCGGGATAAGTGGTCGAAAGTGTTACCTGATGTAGCAACTGCAGCAGGAGCTGTAAGAGACGCGGTATATAAGGATGGAGCACTCAGTCACAAAGCCAAGCGACTTATAGCTATGGCCGTGGCACTTGGTCTTGGGTGCATGCCCTGTATCATAGCTCAAACTAAACAGGCAGTGGAAGCTGGAGCCACGAAAGAGGAGGTCCTGGAAGCCGCCTCAGTGCTTCTAGCCATACACGGCACCAGCGGTTATTCTGAATCCTGGAGAGTGGTCAAGGTCCTGGAAGAGATGGGAATGATGTAGATAATAAAGCCATGTTGAAGGCGGTTACTACAAACTGCCCCCACGACCCTACGCCGTGGAACGGAGCACGCACGTTCCCCTATCGAGGCGGATGTGCTGACACGATAATAAAGGCTAACGACTAAGCTCTTTGGAGCTCAAATACATACAGATTGCGCCACAAGCGGCCACGTTCAGTGATTCCGCTTTTTCCCGTACAGTGGGAATCCGCAATCGATAATCAGCCTCATCCAGCAGCGCTTTCGAAAGGCCTGCCGCTTCGTTGCCCAGCGCCAGCAGGAGTTTACTCTGGCGCTGGAGAAGCGATGGCTCGGCTACGCCGTTAAGCTCGGCCGCTACCAGGGTATAGCCACCCTTTCTCAGCGCCCTGGCAAGCTCAAGATATCGCTTCGTCCGCCTGAGCCATACCGATAATACTGTACCCGCGGTTGCCTGAACACACTTTGGCGACAGCGGATCAGCACAGTTTTCCGTCATGATGACTCCGGAAAAATCAAAGGCAGCGGCAGTGCGGATAAGGGTACCCACATTCCCGGGGTCCTGAATGTCTTCCAGCAGCAAGACTTTATTGCCAGCATCCTCGGGCAGATAGTCCGCGCACACATCCACCGGTAGACGAACAACGGCCATAGTTCCCTGCGGCGTCCTGGTGAGGCAGATGGAGCGGAACTGACTCTCGGTAACCAACCGCACGGCGTAATTGCGGTACACAGGGAGCGGTTCCTCTACGGTTACAATCTCAATTATTTCATCCGGGTGGCTGCTGATTATCTGCTTGATGGCCCTGTCCCCTTCCACCAGAAATGCCCCGGCTTCAAGTCGCCCTTTCTTCGTGGCTAGTTTTTTATACCATTTGAAGGGTTTTAGAGGAGCGGACATGGCATCTTCACCTTTTCTGCTTCAGGCAGCCTTTCGTTCCCAGCAGCAGAACAACTCAATCCTGAAAACTCTAATTAGCTGGTTGGATTTTGTCAAGAGCCTGTATGAGACGCCACCTAATCATGGTTTCCGAGCTCACCCCACAAAAACCGGAGAACCCTTCTATCGTCCTGAACTCGGCCTTACCTGTCTCAGGGACAATATGAGTAGTAGTGCGAAAGCGCCGACCGCGGTACAGGTCCAGAAGGCGATGGTGTAGCTTCCGGTGGTGTCAAAGATGTGCCCGGCAAGAACCGGCCCGATAGCACCCCCGACCATGCTGCTGAAGAAGACGATGCCGAAGAGGGCGCCGTGCGCACGTAACCCGAAGTACTCGGCAACGATGGGTGAAATCGCGGTGAACAACCCGCCGTGGGCAATGCCGTAGACGACGGCAAACAGGTAGAACATCCAGAGCTCTCTTGCCATCTGCAGCCAGAGGAGAACCAGGATAAGCAGGATAAAACAGATAACCATGGAAAGCCTGTTGCCGATACGGTCGATAGCAACGCCGGTGGCAAACCGCCCCGCCATACTTATTCCACCAATAGCCGCCAAGACACCGGCCGCTGCCGTTGAGGATATTCCCATATCCGTGGCATGCGGGACAATATGCACCATGATTATGAGAAGGCAGAACATGGT
>JBARQF010000043.1:0-2065 GCA_049643605.1 Dehalococcoidales bacterium | reverse complement strand
CTATTATGCTTTGGGTAAATGTGGCAGATTTGTCCCGGTGAGGTTAAAAACCCATACTGACATTGCCAGTGGTCTGAGGGCAGTTTGCGAACAAAACGTGATTAAATACGGGGCTATCGATGGCATTGGCAACGTACGCCAGTTGACCTATCAATTATTAATACCCGATTCCAGGGCGAAGCACGGCGTGCGCCTGGACGAACCCCAGGTCCTGCCCGGCCCTCTAGAACTGCTTAATCTCAAGGGCGTCATCTTCCAGTCGGAGGAAGGTGAGACACTTATTCACCTGCACGGCATTTTCTCAGATAGAGAGGGGAAAATACTGGGCGGGCACCTTGCGGAAAGCGGTAATCCGGTTCTGGGAACGATGGATGCCTTTATTACCGAACTGGCCGATGCTGAGATTGTCCGGCAGATGGATGAAGACGTGGGTTTAGGCCTGTGCACACCAATAGGAGCTTTTGCCCGTGTGAAAAGCTAGGCGTTTAAGCTGTTTCAGTGCTGGTTATTCAGTTCGGGTAACCTCGCGCACGCGAGCCAGAATCGGGCGCAGGCATTTTTTTTGTGGCCTGATAGGAAAACATCTTAAGGCATGAATTCAAAGAAACCCTCGTCCAGGTCCGCGTCGTTGGAGTAGCCGCGGCTCTCCCAGTAGCCACGGTGGTGTTCGTCATCGGAGAGCTCAATCTTGGTTATCCATTTTATCCACTTGTAGCCCCATTTGCTCTCGGCGACGAGCTGGAAGGGATAGCCCCGTTCCGCGGGCATGGTAATCTCGTTCATTTTGTAGGCCATGATGATATCATTGTCCATGATGTAGTCTATAGGGAACGAGGTGATGTAATCGTCATAGGCGTGGAAGATGACCGTCCTGGTCTCCGGCGATACCCCGGCGTCATTCAGTATATCCCTCACCAGCATGCCTTCCCAGAGGATGTTGGCGCTCCACCCCTCCACGCAGTCCAGCCTTACTGCTTTCTGGTAATGTTTGTAGTCCTCAAGCAACTCTTCGTAGGTGAAGCTCAGCGGCTTTTCCACTAGCCCGGTGACTTCAAGTTCATATGTGGCGATATCAACGTACTGCGGGCCCTTGATGGAGTTCTCGCGGAAGTCATTGACCGAGGACAGGTTTTTTCCTTCATATTCCCTGACCTCAACGGTCTGCAGTTCCTCAGGTATGACATCGCTCGTAAATCCCGACCTGTTTATTGAAAACACAATTCCAGCTATAGCGGCAGCAAGAACGATTACTGCCACAGGTATTACCGTAAAAAACTTACGTTTCATAACCTCCACCTCATTTGCAATCCGGCTAAATGAAACCTCTTATTTAATAATGGTTCTTTTCGAGATAAACAACAGCGACTTTTATCACATAATAAGGAACTGCATAGATAAAGCGGACATCATGAGCTATAATTGCTTTGAAATCGACAATCGCAAGGCATATAATAATTACTACGTTAGCACTGTTCGATAAAAGAGAATGTTACTACGGGACAACATAAATAATTGATTAGTTTGAAGAGGTCTGAATATGCCGAATAATATAACTCAGGAGACAAGGCAGCAAATCCGACAGGGGAAATTGCTGAAGCCCACCTGCGGACTGTCCCCCGGCTTCACTCAGGCTAACCTGGTGGTTCTACCCAGGGAATATGCTTTTGATTTCCTCCTTTTCTGCCAGCGCAACCCCAAGCCCTGCCCTGTGCTGGAAGTGCTCGAACCCGGCAGCCATGAGCCGGTCTTAACCGCACCTGGAGCCGATATCCGGACAGACATTGCTCTCTACCGGGTGTATCAAAATGGCAAGTTCACCGCCGAAACGGAAGATATCAAAGAATACTGGAACAGTGAACTGGTCTCTTTTCTGCTGGGATGCAGCTTCACCTTTGAAACCGCCTTGCTAAGGGCGGGCATTGAAATGCGCCACATCGATGAAGGGCAAAACGTGCCCATGTACGTTACCAGTATTCAGACCGCTACTGCCGGAATGTTTCACGGCCCTATGGTGGTGAGCATGCGCCCCATTCCCAGGGACAAGGTGGTGAAAGCGGTGCAGATT
>JBARQF010000042.1:0-5361 GCA_049643605.1 Dehalococcoidales bacterium | reverse complement strand
TCCCTGGTAGCAGCCGTCATTGTCGCTACCATAATCGTCTGGAACTACGGCTTCCGCAGCGAGTAATATCACATCTTTATCTGGCTCAACGGACTATTCCCGGGTGTCTACCCCGGGAATAGTTTTTATCTATATAGGTTACGCACATATACTACTAATCTTTCTATTTGCCAGACATCTTATGCCTTAAGTTGATACGTATTATTTATGAAATTTAGTATTTCCTGTTCAATAGCAAGCATTGCGCCATTGTACCAAGTGGGTAACATTATCTTCAACAGAGCATAAAATGATGGAATGAAGAAGGTGAACTAACAGCGGTGAAGGTGGCCGGTGACGAGGTACTGCTGACTTATACTATGCCCCTACCACTGGAAGGATATCTGAAGAAAGGATAAGAGTTCTGCCTATTGACACCCCAAGTGGAGCAGGTGGACAGAACAAAGAACTTTTGCTTTAGCCTTTCATCTATCCACTTAGCTCGACTTCCTTATGCTAACCGTATACGTTAATATCCCCAAAACGGATTGCACACTACGATGGAGCAAGAGAAAAGGCTTATCTGGTTGAATCACAAAACAATGATAAGTATAGTGCGGACCTTGCACTAACGTATTAATAATCAGAGTGGCCTGACCAAGACGTTGGTATTGATTGAGCAGTAGACAAAGGGCTATAATCAAACACGACTATACAGCACATAGGGGTTATCAGCCATTTATTCAAGAGGCTAAAATGCTCGTAGTTCCAACTTCGCAGATGGCATCGTTTCCGGGGCAGGTTGAGTAAAACATAATAATTGTTTAATTGAAAGGCAGGGTAAACAATGGCTAAACACAAGGTGGCGGTTATCGCTGGGGATGGCGTTGGGCCAGAGGTAATGACAGAAGGCATTAAGGTTCTGAGCGCAGTTCAGGCGAAAGTAAAAAACCTGAGTCTTGAATATGAGCATTTTCCCTGGGGATGTGACTACTACCTGGCAAAGGGAGAAATGATGCCTCAAAACGGGTTGGAGATACTGAAAGGCTTTGATGCCATCTATCTGGGTGCCATCGGAGACCCGAGGGTTCCCGACCATATTTCGGTGAGGGACCTTGTTCTTAAAATTCGCATCGGCTTTGACCAGTATGCCAATGTCAGACCAATAAAACTCCTGGAAGGCGTATTCTGCCCTTTGAAAAACAAAACACCACAGGATATAGATTTCGTAGTAATACGCGAGAATACAGAAGGTTTTTATGCCGGTTGTGGAGGCAGATACAGGAAAGGTACGCCTGAGCATGGTAAGTATGCCGGGCTGAGGCAAGTTTTTTCTGATTCAGAGGAGGTAGTTGTCCAGGAAGGTGTGCTTAGCCAGATTGGAGTAGAAAGAGTGATAACGTTTGCCTTTGACCTGGCACGTAACAGGAAGAAGCACCTCACCTGTTGCACCAAGTCTAATGCCCTCAACTATAGCATGGTCTACTGGGACGAAGTCTTCAGAAAAATTGCCCAGAGCTATCCGGACGTAAGGACCGACTTCGCAATGGTAGATGCAACATGCATGTGGATGGTTAAAAATCCCGAGAATTTTGATGTCATTGTGGCAGAGAATCTATTCGGAGACATAATCACCGATTTGGGAGCGGCCATTCAGGGAGGTATGGGCGTTGCTGCCGGAGCTAACCTGAACCCGCATGGCCTCTCCATGTTTGAGCCGATTCACGGTTCGGCTCCTAAATACACCGGTAAGAATGTCATAAATCCAATCGCCACTATATGGGCGGGTCTTATGATGCTCGAACAATTGGGTGAAAAGGAAGCGGCAAAACTGGTTGAAGAAGCGGTAAAAGAAGTGCTCAAAGAAGGCAAATACCGAACAAAAGACCTGGGGGGTACCTCATCAACCAGCGAGGTCGGAGACGCCGTCGTTGACGCAATTGAAAAAACAAAAACGTAACGTAGCGCGGTTGATAGAGGAGTAAGAATTAGTTAAAACCAATCTCTTCAAACTGCACAATTGCTTGGTTTGTTTCATCTGGGGGGAATGGTTCCTTTTTAGTAGACGATGAACTATCCAACAGATTATTCAACCAAGCTGACTATTTTACCGATAACTCTAACTACGAAAGTGGAACAATTACTGGGGCAGGTCAATATTGACTTTAGTTTAACATGATTCGATACGAACGATTACTCATAAATCCTACCCCTATGATTAACAGCGAGCCCGTCTTTTTGAGTGTCGACGAAGAATCGCAGCTTACCAGACTAGAACTAATCTGATGTCAAATAAACTTATTGTTAATAATCGTTGGACAGTAGCTGCAATTGCTGCAGTTTGCATGCTCGTCATTTATGGTATCCGTCACTCTTTTGGCGCCTTCTTCCCATCCATACTAAATGATTATGGTTGGACACGTGGTAGTACCGCACTCATGTTCTCAATTAATGTTCTGCTTTATGGAATACTTGCCCCAATAGCGGGTAGCCTCGCTGATCGCTGGAAACCCAAGCTAATGATGTCCCTGGGTATCCTGATAATGGGAATCGGTACTGCCAGTTGTGCGCTTGCGAACGAGCTATGGCAATTCTACGTATTATTTGGAATTCTCCTGTCTCTGGGTACTACATTCTCTGGTGGGCCGGTAATGATACCTGTTGTATCAAGATGGTTTACCCGAAGAAGAGGTGCGGCAATTGGTGTTGTGGTGGCAGGCGGCGCCCTGAGCTTTTCGATGGTTACTTATGCTGAGTACCTGATATCTGTATTTGATTGGCGTTTAGCTTTTGTCTCGTTGGCGGTTACCGCAATCGGCATTTGCATTCCCTTAATTCTGTTGTTTTTTCGCGGCCGACCGAAGCAACAGGTGAAATCATCCGTTGAAACGGAAGAAATATCTATATCAGCTGACCAGAATCTCCAAGAATCAGTCACCGTAAGTAGTGATTACGAAAATCTACCCCTGATACAGATATTAAAGGATTACCGTCTCTGGCTAATCGCTCTTTCTTATATGCTTTATATGGGAATAGCCAACTATCTGATCATTGCCCATCAAATAGTCTTCTTTTTAGATCTGGGGTATGACAGCCATTTTGCCGCTTCTATCGCGGGAGCAGTCGGAATCTTTGCAGCGCTTGGGGCTCTCTCCGGGTTTCTATCTGATAAAATGGGCAGAGAGAAAACATTTACTGCATGTTGCGTATTATCGATAATATCTCTGCTTATCCTTCTCTCTCTGAAAGATGCGTCAAATCCCTGGGCGCTATATATCTTTGTCTTAAGTTTTGGTCTCCCAATGGGGCTGTTTTCACCCGCTCTTATTGCGGGGGCAGCTGACCTGTTCTATGGGAAACACTTTGGCACTGTGAACGGTATTCTATTTATGGGATTCGGAATAGGTGGTGCTATTGGACCATGGCTGGGTGGATACATATTTGACATTACTGGTAACTACTCGCTTGCCTTTATTATTTGTATAGCTGCTTACACCATAGCTTGTATTAGTTTCTGGATAGCTGCTCCCCGTAGAGCTAAAAAAACTAAGTAAATTTCCTTTTTAAGTGGCAAATCCCTATTCAATCCCAAACTAACCTAAATACGGCCCGTGAAAAATGGGCCGGCGTGTTGGGGAAAAGGCCACACCCCTGCGTAATTTCAGGCAAATGAGGGGTTGAATTCAATCAGGCGGCCGTTAACTGTGGAGTTATTGGCCCCGGCGCGCCCGTTTTCCAAGAACATCCGCTCTGGTGGGGCAGAAGGTGGGTGAGTAGCCGCTTCCTATTAGCGTAAGCACGGGTTCTCAATGTGGCGCTCCGCCAAAACCCTCACAGGGGGAATGATATCACCGAGTACAGCTACGTCAATGCATATTATAGCTATTAGAGACTACTGAGCCTGTTTCGCGGACAGGAAAATAAAACGAGCCTGGATGCCAGCGCTCCAGCACGCCAACATACCAAGCCCGTTTTAGGGAGAAAAAGAGGTGTGAATGAAGAAGGGAAGAATAGAACATTTCAATTATACCGTACCCCAAGGTTATTATTCAAAAATTACTTGATAGGGTATATTGACAGTTGTTAACAAAATTCCTTAGTTATTTTACTGTTTCACGCCTGATGTCTAGGTGTGAAACTGACCTGCCCCCCAAAAAGGAGTCCAGTTATAATGTTAGACTGTAGGCTAAGAAAGGGGGGATTTCATAGCAAAGAGGTTGTATTCTCCGGAACATCCATCTAGCACCTCCTTTTCATAATGAATTATTATTCACTATCTAAAGGTATAGTAGTCCACTGAACTATTAATCGAAAGGCGTGTTTGTACGTTGGACTAATAATCGAAAGGTTCGATAGCCTCTAAGTAGTATTACGTTATTGACATAGCCTTATACTAGGTTTAAAGTTACCAGAAAATAGGACTCGTTAGAATTTAACAGTAGTTGGGAGGATATTCTAAATGAGTGCTCTAGACGAATGGAAAGTAGCAACTGAAAACGCCAGGCATTTTAACGACTTACTCATGAGAATAAGAACACTCGGGCTCTCAATGGTGATTACTATCATTGCAGCTGGTGCGATTTTGCTTGGGACAGGCTTAAATTTCCCCATTACAAGGTTGTATATTCATATAGCAGGATTATTGATTTCTTTAGGTTTGCTCATATTTTATATTACATCTTTATTAAGGAAGGATTGGTCAAATAAGAATGAATTCCCTGCACCTCTATATCTTTCAGAACGTATCATGTGGGGAGTTATAGTATTAACAGTGTTGGGCCTTTTTTTTGGAGCATTCATAAATGATTGCTTTTTCGCAAAGTGTCTTAACGATGGAAGGGAATATCCTGTGGGTGTGTTTGTCATTCTCGCGGGACTTGGTTTATTGACAGCCATATACGCCATGGATAGATTCTACTACTATAAGCTTCTTATTGGTACCATTGTCCGAGCGAGCGAATTGGAGGAACTACCAACTCTTTCCTTTCGGCTTACAAAAAAAATTAATGACTCTATACCTCAAAATAAAGCGAGTCGATTGATAACTTTCTTCTATGCAATACCGGGTATTTGTGCACTGATTGTAGCTTTATTCTTGTTATTATTTGTTGATATTACCACGGTCTAGTGCGTTAACCTATCCACCGGAGAAGCTACAACATGCCTCTTAAACACATCTTCAAACCCTAAAGCCTGTGTATATCTCCTAGTCATCTCCAAAGTAGAATGCCCCAATGCCATTTGTAACTCAAACGGATCAGCTCCGTTCCTCAGGAAGCTAATTGCGTGTAGGAATTTGAACGAATCGAAAGGTGTTGTGAGGATGGGTTAGCTTCCGTGGTGGAGATAGGGGGATTCGAACCCCCGACCTCTGCGATGCGA
>JBARQF010000041.1:0-10574 GCA_049643605.1 Dehalococcoidales bacterium | reverse complement strand
CCCTATGAAAAGGAAAAGGGCTCTGCTGAAGCCTTGTTCGATGAATTTCTGAAACGGATTGCGCAGCGGGTCCGCCGCAAAGAGCCGTTCTACGATGTGCTGCAGCAGGCAACGGCCGCATTCAAGTCGCTCATTGACCCGCACCTGCCGCCGCGTCCGCTCATCGGCATAAACGGTGAGATATACCTGCGCTCCAATCGGTTCAGCAACCGCGACCTGGTGAAAGAATGCGAAGAGGCAGGTCTTGAAGTCATCGTTTCTCCCGTTGGCGAGTGGATGAAATATACCGCCTACCGCAACCTCGAGGATGCGGTGAAAGACCGGAATTTCCGGAAAATGCTGTCCAGCTACCTGAAGAAACTGGTACAGGAACGCGATGAGCACCGGGTATCCGGCTACTACCGCGAACTGCTCGATGGAAGGGAGCCCTCCACCGCGGCCATACTGGCCAAGTCAGATATGTATTTATCCCCCCGCTGCGGCAGCGAGGCGGTCCTCAGCATCGGCAGCGGTGTGGAATGGATGGAGTCGCCGGTATTTGCCGGGGTAATTTCGGTAATGCCCCACGGCTGTATGCCCGGCGGCATCGTGGCCGCCATGGCCGAGAAGTTCAGCGCCAGCTACCAGAAGCCCTGGATAAGCCTCACCTATGACGGTTTCCTGGAGACCAACAACGCCGCCAGAATCAGCAACTTCGCCGAGCTGCTAAAATTCTGCCGCCAGGAAGCCAATATTACCTAGCATGAACACGCAGTGGCACAACCTCTCCCCCAGTGAAGCTCTGGAGGCACTTGGTTCCCGTCGTTCCGGGCTTACCGGTGATGAGGCCGGTTCTGGCCGTATGCGGTACGGCCCTAACGAGCTGAAGGGCAAGAAGAAGACGCCGCCGGTAATCGTATTCCTGAGGCAATTTCTCAGCCCGCTCATTTACGTCCTGATGGTCGCCGCCATTATCTCCCTCATTGTTGAGCACTTTATTGACGCCGGTGTGATTCTCGGCGTGCTTTTTCTCAATGCCGCCATCGGCTTTACACAGGAGACCCGCGCCGAGAAAGCGATGGAGGCACTCATCCAGATGGCGGCACCCAAGGCCCGTGTCCGGCGTGATGGGGCTATAAAGATTATCCCCGCCCGAGAGGTTGTTCCCGGCGACATCGTGCTCCTGGAAACCGGTGATAAAATCCCGGCCGACGCCCGGCTTATTGAGGTCTCCAACTTGAAAATCAACGAGGCCATGCTCACCGGTGAGTCCATGCCCGTTGACAAACACTCCAATGCCATCCGTGAAGACGTACCCATGCCGGAGAGAAAGAACATGGTGCACATGGGTACCATTGTCAATTACGGTCGCGCCACCGCCATGGTCGTCAGGACCGGCATGGCGACGGACATCGGCCAGATAGCCACCGCCATCCAGGAAATCAAGCCGGAGAAAACGCCCCTGCAGAAAAACATCAGCAAGCTGAGCCGGTACATAGTTATTCTTTTCCTCGGCATATGTGCCCTGCTGGTAGCGGTTGGTCTGCTCCAGGGTCTGGACTGGCTGGAAGTATTCCTGCTGGCCGTGGCGGCCGCCGTTTCCGCCATACCGGAGGGCCTGCCTACCGTGGTTACCGTCGTGCTGGCGGTGGGTATGCACATCATGGCCCGTCGAAATGCCATCATCCGCAAACTGGTGGCCGTGGAGACCCTCGGTTCAGCCACGGTTATCTGCTCGGATAAAACCGGAACACTGACCCGGAACGAGATGACCGTACAGCGCCTGTATGTTGACGGCCAGACAATTGAAGTAACCGGCGAGGGTTACATTCCACAGGGTGAATTCCGCCGTGATGGACAAACTATTGACCTGCTGAACGAGCCCTCAATCAACTTGATGCTGCGGATTGGCGCGCTCTGCAACGATTCTTTCCTGACGAGACGGGACAATGACGAGTGCTGTGATATCTACGGCGACCCCACGGAAGGGGCCTTGCTCGTGGCCGCGAACAAAGCGGGAATGAACAAGGAAAAGCTGGAAAAGGCCTTTCCCCGCCTGGATGAAATCCCGTTTCAGAGTGAAAAGCAGTACATGGCCACCCTCCACCCGCGCGATGGCGGCAGAGTGGTCTATGTCAAGGGCTCGGTGGAAAGGATACTGGCGCTCAGCAGGTATAAACTCAAAGGGAAACAGCCCACCCCAATCACCGAGAAAGACGTTGATACTATCATGCAGGCCAACGACGCTATGGCCAGTCAGGCGTTACGGGTAATTGCCACCGCCTATGCCGAGCTTCCCAGTGAACTGGAAGATTTAAAAGATGAACATATCCGGGGCAACCTGGTCTTCGTCGGCCTGGCGGGCATGGCCGACCTGCCTCGAGAAGAAGCCAAAGAAGCGGTGCGACTGTGTCGGCAGGCGGGTATAAGGGTGGTGATGATTACCGGCGACCACAAGGTCACCGCGGAGTCAATCGCCCGCCAACTGGACCTGCCGGCGGGCAGGACAGTGACCGGCCTGGAACTCCGGCAGATGTCCGACGAGGAACTGTATGAACAGGTAGAAGACATCTCCGTTTTTGCCCGCATTGAGCCCCTGCACAAGCTCAGAATTGTGAACGCCCTGAAGAGCCACGGTCATGTGGTGGCCATGACTGGCGACGGCGTGAATGACGCGCCGGCATTGAAAGCCGCCAATATCGGCATTGCCATGGGCATCACCGGCACTGATGTGGCCAAAGAAGGCTCCGATATGATACTGGCGGACGACAATTTTGCTTCCGTGGTCGCTGCGGTTGAGGAAGGCAGAGTCATCTTCAATCGACTGCGTAACGTGCTCTTCTTCCTGCTGAGTACCAACCTTGGAGAGCTCCTTGCCCTTGTGCTAGCACTCCTCTTCGTGGGCAAGGCGCCCCTGCTTGCGGTTCAGATTATCTGGGTCAACCTGGTCACGGATACCACGGCGGCGGTGCCTCTGGGATTGGAGCCAAAGGTAGGGGATGAACTGAAACAGCCACCCCGCCATCCCGGAGTGGGCATAGTATTTCCCGGGCTGCTCCTCCGCATCGCCTTCATGGCCGCGTTCATGGGCGTTGGCGTATTTCTAGTCTTCCGCTGGGCGGAGCCCAGAATGAGCCTAGAAGAAGCGCGCACCATCGCCTTCTGCACCATGGTCGCCTTCGAGTGGTTCCGCGCCTTTAATGCGCGCTCCGGTCAATATACTATCTTCCGCCTGGGCATCTTCCGCAACCGCTGGCTCCTTATGTCAACCGCGGTCGCCATCTCTCTCCAGCTGCTCGTCGTCTACGCGCCGTTCATGCAGGTGGCCTTCAGTACAGTACCACTGGCCTTGGAGCAATGGGGTATCGCCCTCCTCGCCGGCGTCTCCCTGTTTATCATCGAGGAAACGAGAAAAGCGCTGTTCCCCAGGCTCTTCAATCTGGGGCAATGGCGTCCCTTGAAGCAAGCCAATCCCTGATGGTAAACAGTATAGGAACAATACTGTTGGAAATACGTCGCCGGACTTCTGGTTGCTGAATCGCCAGTTGAAAAGGTCTATTACAGCGAGATTCTGCCTTCTTTAATAAGCTTCTGGAAACAGGCCCTTATCTGGCTGGCCGTATCCTCCGGCAGGGCGGTACTGATATAAATGCCGGAGCCCATCTCAAAACCGGCGATGGTCGTCAGCCGGGGAACAATGCGGATATGCCAGTGATAGTAAGGGTCTTCCTCATCCTCGGTAAGCGTACTGTCAACCATCAGGTTGAAGGCTGGATTGTCCAGCGACACGTACAGGCAGAGGAGAACATTTTTCAGTGCTTTGGCCAACTGGTTCAGGTACGTATCTGGGGATAAGCCAAAAGAAGCACAATGTGTTCTGGGCATTATCCATGTCTCATAGGCAGCATGTGAAGCATAAGGATGGAAGACGACAAACTGCTCGGTCCTGATTACGATTCTCCGTTTCTTTTCCAGTTCCTCCGCCAGCAAATCGCAGTACAGACACCGGCCCCGGTCAATATAGTATTCGTGGGCAATATCAAACTGATGGTGGTAAGAAGGCGCCACAATGGGCGTGGCCACTATTTGCGAGTGCGGATGTACCAGCGAAGTGCCCGAAGCCCAGCCGTGGTTCTTAAAGATAGTTATGAACTTCAGGTGTTTTTCCTTCTTCAACGCATTATACCGCTCCTGGTAGGCAATGAGCACCTTCTCCACCTGGTCGTAACTCATCAACGCCATGGGTGTATTGTGCGACGGCGTTTCGATGATAACCTCATGTGCCCCGATGCCGTCCATCTTGCGGAAGAGCCGCGTTTCCTCTACAATATCTCCATCCTTACCTGGTGTGAGAGCGGCAAAGCGGTTGGGCACCACTCTCACTTCCCAGGGAGTACCTTCATTGGAGACGGGAAGCTTAAAAACTTCCGGAGGCGTTAATTCCTCGTTGCCCAGGCAGAAAGGACAGGACGAGTCCCAGTTCGGTAAGTCATCAGTTGGTCTGAGCTTGTGCTTTTGCTGAGGGCGCTTTGCCCTTTCCGGAGCCAATATCACCCAGGACTTGGTGGTGGGATCCTGTCTCAGTTCGGACATCTTTTCCTCCGGCCTATTTCCTGAATACCCGGCTTATTTCCAATGTTGGTTTTATTCTTTGCGGGCAGGACGGTGCCGCTTCGGACTTATCGTTTCACCGCTCTGGACGATAGAGCCGTGGAAGTCCTTCTCGGTAACACTACCGGCAATGGCGCAGTTACGACCTATTGTTATCCCCTCCGGGATTTTTGCTCCCTTACCGACCACGGTGAGGCCGGTGTTAAGAATGAGCGGCTCCTCGCGGTTTACCTGGAAATCATTGCCGACACCGACGTGGCTGCCTGCCTCAACGACAACATCTTTATCAAGAATGGAAAAATCTACTACGCTTTCCCGGCCAATCACCGTATCATTCAGAATCACCGCGTATTTGACCACGGCATTGGCCGCTACTCTAACTCCCGGTGAAAGGATTGAATCTTCCACCCTGCCCTCAATGACACAGCCATGCGATATCATGCTGTTGACCACATCACCACGGCGGGAAATGATTGCCGGCGCTTTAGGTTCGTCTTCCTGAGTGCGAATCGGCCAGTCAGCGGTGAAACTGATGGACGGTGGCGATTCAAGCAATCGCATATTGGATTCCCAGTAGCTGCGGATGGTACCCACATCCCGCCAGTATCCCTCAAAGTTATAGGCATAAAGTCGGCAGTTACCCACCATCTGCGGAAAGATATTGCGGCCAAAATCGTGTTTTGACGAGCGCCGCTGGGCGTCTTCCTCCAGAATCTTATGAAGCAGTTCCTTCTGGAATATATACACGCCCATGGAAACGAGGTCGCTCTTCGGTTCTTTTACCTTTTCCTGAAAGCCGATAACCTGCTGGTTCTCATCCGCAGTCACCGTGCCAAACTGTAGAAGCTCATCTCTGGGCAGGCGGGTAACCGCTATGGTGGCATCCGCCTGGTTTTTACGATGGAATTCTATCATATCGGTATAGTCCATCTTGTAGACATGGTCCCCGCTCAGTACCACCACCAGTTCTGTCTCCTGCTCCTCGACATACTGCCAGTTCTGATAGACGGCATCCGCCGTACCTTTATACCAGCCTCGACCCTCCTCGCGTGCCAGGTATGGATTCAGGAGCTGTATTTTACTATCGGGGCGGGCAAACCCCCAGGGCATACCGATGCCGATATGGTCCGCCAACGAGCGCGGTTGATATTGAGTAAGTATGGCCACACTGTATATGCCGGAATTAACGCAGTTGCTCAGCGTGAAGTCTATAATGCGGTATTTACCGCCAAAAGGAATCGCCGGTTTCGTCCTCTCCACCGCCAGAATCCCCAGCCGCTCCCCCTGGCCACCAGCCAGGATAATAGCCACGACACCTTCCATGGTAATCGCCACCTCCCCTGTGCTGTTTTGGGTAGCTATCTACCCTATTACCCGCAAATGCACATTACGGGTGACTACTCGGCTCGTCGGGCGGCTTGTAACTGAAGCGCCATCTACCCTATTATATCTGTTCAGGCCAGTATGTCAAATTCCTTTCCCGTAAAGAGGGATTTGTGATAAAGTAATAATGGGAGTTGAAGAGGATAGATAATCATGCCTGATTTACGGGCTTTTATCACCAATATGTCAGCGCCAATGCCGTTTCCTCGGAAGGTCTACCTTCTGTTTCGTAATAATATCATCAAGGTTGTAAAAAGGCAGAGCTGCTGCGGGCATCCCGGCGAGCCGGGTTGCTGAGAAAGCAGGGATTTCTCTCCCGGTGCGGGAGAAGGAAAGGAGGAGTGAGACATGTCGGTAGAGAAAGCTGGTGAAAAATATCGCTGCAATATCTGCGGCAACGAGGTGGTGGTTACTGAGGCCGGCGGTGGCACCCTGGTCTGCTGCGGCGAGGATATGGAAAAAATCGAATAAGGGAACATATTGCATTACTTCGCCTACGGCTCTAATCTGAACCAGAAACAGATGAAAGAACGTTGCCCGGACGGCAAACCGCTGTTCACCGCTGTCCTGCCCAACTACAAGCTCGTTTTCGCTGGATGGTCGCGGCAGTGGCGGGGAGGGGTGGCCAGCATAAAGTCTTTGCGCGGGGACCGGGTGCGGGGCGCTATCTATGAGGTTACTGAGTCCTGCCTGCAGCGACTTGACCGGCACGAAAGCGGCTACAGTCGACTTAATGTCACTGTTTTCGGTGAGGATGACGAGCCCATCGAGGCTATAACCTACGTCAAAGACGGCAAGCTCGAAGATGCGGCACCCTCGAAAGAATACCTGGCGGTTATCCAGCAGGGACTGAGGGACTGGCGACTATTCTAAATTTACGAGACGCGGATTGGATTTATAATGACCGGTGCAAAACGTACCCCGCTTCATGAAGAGCACCTGGAACTGGGTGCCAAAATGGTTGAGTTCGGGGGCTGGGAAATGCCCCTCCACTACCCTCAGGGCATCCTTTCCGAGCACCTGGTAACCCGGAAATACGGCGGGCTCTTTGACATCTCACACATGTGCCGATTCCGCATCAGCGGTCGCGATGCGCTGCCCTTTCTGCAGTATGTCCTGACCGGTAACGCTGCGGCGCTGCTACCGGGAATCGCCCAGTACACCATACTGCCCGATGAAACGGGCGGCGCCATAGATGACGGATACCTTTACCGCGTCAGCGATAGTGATTACCTGCTGGTCACGAACGCGGCCAATGCGGAGAAAGACTGGCAATGGCTGCAGCAATACACTCCCAAATTCCCCGACCTGGTCTTCGAGGACATCACGAGCAACCTGGCCATGTTCGCACTGCAGGGCCCGAAAACAAAGGCGGTGCTGGAAGCCGTCCTCGGCAATAAAACCGGGATTCCCGAGCCTCTGCTGAACCGCTTGGCCAGCAGTGAATTAATGGGCACCAATGTCACCATTGCCAGAACCGGGTACACCGGCGAACCGCTTGGCTTTGAATTATTCCCACCCGCTGATACGGCGGCTTCCCTATGGCGCAAATTACTGGATACGGGTAAGGAACACGGCATTGCACCGGTCGGGCTGGGCGCCAGGGATACGCTAAGGCTGGAGGCGGGTTTCCCCCTCTACGGCCACGAACTGGGAACTGACGCCGATGGAAAATCGATACCCATATTCGCCCTGTCCGCTGCCCGTTTTGCCGTTAGTTTCAGTCCCGTCAAAGGTGAATTCATCGGGCGCGAGGCACTGCACCAGCAGTTCCAGGAAGTTAAACTCAGACGGGAAGGCAGGCTGGATACGCCTGAAGATAAGCTGCTCGTTCCCAGAAGCATCTATTTAATGTCCCTGCTGGGCGACGGAATTGCCAGGGCCGGCAGTCAGGTGCTGGTTGACGGCAGAACCGTGGGAAAAGTTACCAGCGGCACGGTGGTACCCTGCTGGAAATTCGAGGGTTCCGGTACAACGGCCATGCCCGGTGACGAATCAGCGCGGCGGACTATCTGCCTGGCCTATCTCGATGCTGGTTTGCCTGAAGGACAGAAAGCAGAGGTCATCATCAGGGACAAACCGGTAAGCGCGGTCATCGTGCGCCGGCACATCGGCGGTGAGGCACCCCCCTACGCCCGCCCCCTGCTGCCCAACAATATAAAAAATAATGCCTCAGCAAAAGGTGAAAAAGCAATGGAGGAACTGGCGGTCAACCTGGTGCAAAAAGCCCACGACAATACTACCTGGCGACAACAGCAGACTATCAACCTGATACCGTCGGAGCAGACGGCATCACCGCTGGTAAAATTGCTCACCATCGCTGACCCATCGCACCGGTACGCCGAACACCGCAAGGTGGAAGCGCTGGGAAACATGGATGCGTTTTACTACCAGGGCACCGGGTTCATTGCCGAGGTAGAGAAGGAAGTACAGGAGCAATTAAAAAAGTTCCTCGACTGCTCGGAAGTGGAAGCGAGGCTCATCAGCGGTCTGATGGCCAATGCCACCACGTATAGCGGCATTATGGACTACCTGAACCGGACCGACCGGCACACTGAGCCGAGGCGAATGAAATATATCATGAACCATCATATCGGGCGGGGCGGCCACCTGAGCGCACAGCCCATGGGCACGCTGAGGGACTTCGTTTCCATAGACCCGGCTACCGACCGATGGGCGGTGGTCAATTTCCCCGTTCTTGCTGAAAATCCGTACCAGATAGACATCGCCAGGGCCACCGAACTCATCACCAGGTACCAGCCGGAACTGCTCATCTTCGGCAAGAGCATGATTTTATATCGCGAGCCGGTGCCGGAAATAGCTCGAATAATCGCTGATATGAAGCCGAAGCCAATCATCATGTATGATGCCGCCCATGTCCTCGGGCTGTTCGGCCCTTATTTCCAGAAGCCGCTGAAGGAAGGCGCCGATATCGTCACCGGCTCCACGCATAAGACTTTCTTCGGCACGCAGCGCGGTATCATCGCCAGCAATATGAGCCCAGACTCGAATTACTCCGAACTCTGGGGGAGCATTTCACGGAGGTCTTTTCCGGGCAGCGTCAGCAACCATCACCTCGGCACACTGCTTGGCCTGCTCATGGCCGCCTACGAGATGAACGCCTATGGGCGCGATTACCAGCGACAGGTACTGGCCAATGCCAAAGCCTTTGCCCTGGCACTGAAGGAACGCGGGCTCCAGGTAGAAGGAGACCCCGCCGTCAACCACACGGAAACACACCAGGTCCTCCTGCGCGTGGGCTATGCCTGCGGCGTGGAGATGGCGGAGCGGCTGGAGGAAAATAACATCATCGTTAACTTTCAGGCGCTGCCCGATGACGAGGGTTTCACCGCCAGCAGCGGTCTGAGAACCGGTGTCCAGGAGATGACCCGCTTTGGTATGAAGGAAGCCGACTTCGCCGAGCTAGCCGACTACATGGCGGCAGTCATCCTTGAAAAAAAGAATGTCGCCCGGGAGGTCGCCCGTTTCCGGCAGAGGTTCACCATTATGCACTACTGCCTGCCCGAGGAAAAAGCCAGGCCGCTTATTGATAAAATGCTGGGCAATCTGTTAAAATCTTAAGGCCACTGTCCAAGAATATTTTATGAGGTGATTGGCAATGCCCGGTATTCCATATCAGGAAATTAAACCCCCGCAACGTATTCTTCTCGGTCCTGGCCCCAGCAACGTCCACCCCCACGTCCAGCAGGCTATGATGGCACCCGTGCTCGGGCACATGGACCCATATTTTTACACCATCATGGAAGACACCATGAGCCTCCTGCGCTACCTTTTCCAGACCGAGAACAAGCTCACCTTCCCTATCTCGGCCACCGGTTCAGCGGGTATGGAAGCCGGCCTTTGCAACTTTCTGGAACCGGGCGACGTTGCCGTCATCGCGAACAACGGGTTCTTTGCCGACCGGATGATAAACATCGCCCAGCGCTGCGGTGCGGAGGTTATCCAACTGGATGCCGAGTGGGGCAGCATCATCGAGCCTGAGGCAATCGAAGCCGCCCTTAAATCCCGGAAAAAAGTGAAGCTGCTGGCACTGGTTCACGCCGAGACCTCCACCGGCGTTCTCCAACCGCTCACCGAAGCCGCTCAATTGGCCAAACAGCATGAGGCGCTGTTCCTGGTGGATGCGGTCACATCTCTGGGAGGACACGAACTGGCAGTGGACGACTGGGGCATTGACATCTGCTACAGCTGCTCTCAGAAGTGCCTCAGCTGCCCGCCCGGACTGTCCCCCATCACCGTTAGCCAGAAGGCCATGGACACTCTCCCGAACCGCTCTCATGCTATACCAAGTTACTATCTTGACCTCTCATTGCTCTCCACATACTGGATAAGGGACAAAGGTCAAAGGGCCTATCATCACACGGCACCCGCCTGCATGTTCTACGCCCTGCATGAGGCGCTGGCGCTCGTCGCCGAGGAAGGTTTGGAGGCACGTATCCAGCGTCATGCCAGGCATGGCGCTGCGTTTCAGGCTGGTCTGGAGGCACTAGGACTCACCTTGCACGTCCCGCCCGACTACCGCCTCAAGACGCTGACCACAGTCCGCATTCCGGAAGGCATTGACGATGCCCGGATACGAC
>JBARQF010000040.1:0-2151 GCA_049643605.1 Dehalococcoidales bacterium | reverse complement strand
CCTGTACGGCGACCTCGACCTCTCCGTCATCGATGAGCTGCCGCCGGGAAGGCAGACGGTAAAGACGAAATGGCTCAGGCCGTCGCAGCGGGAAAGCGCCTATAATTTCATACGCAAACAGGTAGCCGCCGGCCATCAGGCGTTCATCGTCTGTCCGCTCATTGAAGAATCGGAGGCGGTGGCTGCCCAGGCAGCGGTGGTGGAATACGAAAGACTGTCCCGGGAGGCCTTTGCCGACCTGAAACTCGGCCTGCTGCACGGGCGGCTGTCAGGCGAAGATAAGGACGACGTAATGCAGCGCTTCCGTGCCCGGAAGCTGGATATTCTGGTCTCAACCCCGGTGGTGGAGGTCGGCATTGACATCCCCAACGCCACCGTGATGCTCATCGAGAGCGCCGACCGCTTTGGCCTTTCACAGCTGCACCAGTTTCGCGGTCGAGTCGGGCGGGGACAGGAGCAGAGCTACTGTATGCTGCTCGCCGAGAACCCATCTGAGGTGGGACGGGCGCGCCTGGACATTATCGAGAATGTTCAGGATGGGTTCGTCCTGGCGGAAGAGGACCTGAAGTTACGCGGTCCGGGCGAGTTCTTCGGCACGCGCCAGAGCGGTCTGCCCGATTTGCGCATGGCCAAACTCTCCGACGTCAAGATTCTGGAGCTGGCCCGCAACGAAGCCGTCCAGCTTTTTCAGGTAGACCCGGGTCTGAAAAAACCGGAACATAAGCTCCTTGCTGGCGAAATGGCAAGGGTATGGCCGAAGTCCAACGCCGGTGAATGGAGCTAGCTTTTTTAGTCCACCCGGTATTTTTTAATCGTTGATTCGTTCAGTTCCACGCCCAGTCCCGGCTTATCCGGCAGGTCAATGTAGCCGTCCTTGTTAATTCTAACCGGTTCCGTCAGCAGTTCTTCGCGCAGGGGGTTGTAGTTGCGGTCGAATTCCTGGAACATGCTGTTCGGTATCGAGGCGCTGAAATGCAGGTTGGACATCAGCGCGAGTGACGAGGAAAAGGAGTGGGGCACGCACGCGATGTTCCAGGCGCTGGCCATGGCGGCGATTTTCCTCGCCTCGGTGATGCCGCCGCACCAAGTGGTGTCAGGCTGGGCGATGTCGAGTGCCTGGTTGATAATGAGGTCACGGAATCCGTAGCGGGTGAACTCGTTCTCGCCGGCGGCTAATGGCATATCGATGGCGTGAGCAACCCTGGCACTCCCCTCGATGTCTTCCGCCGGCACCGGCTCTTCAAACCAGAAGACGTCGTATGCTTCCATCTTGCGGGCCATCCTTATCGCTTCGTAAGAGGTGTAAACGTTATTGCCGTCGACGAGCAGGTCGATATTCGGGCCGATTGCTTCCCTGACCGCCTTTATCCTGGCCACGTCTTCGGCCTGGCTGACGCGTCCTATCTTCATCTTGACGGCGGTGAACCCCTCTTTCACGTACGATTCCATTTCGCCGGCCAGTTCCTTAACTCCCTTGCCCTCGGCATAGAAACCGGCGCTGGCGTAGGCACGTATCTTTTCGTAACAGCCGCCGAGGAGCCGGTAAAGAGGCATCCCGACCGACCTTGCCTTGATGTCCCAGAGCGCGATGTCAATGCCGCTCATGCTGGCGATAATGGCGCCCTTGCGTCCGTGCTTTATCGACCGCTGGTACATGGTCTCCCAGAGCCGCTCGATGTTCAGCGGGTCCTCCCCGATGAGATAATCGGCGAGCTCTTTTTCGATAATCATCTTGGTTATCATTGG
Source organism: Dehalococcoidales bacterium (assembly GCA_049643605.1). GTDB lineage: Bacteria > Chloroflexota > Dehalococcoidia > Dehalococcoidales > RBG-16-60-22 > E44-bin89. The sequence continues at coordinate 405 of JBARQF010000040.1, read as the reverse complement.
CGGCCCGCCGAAGTAAGCCGCTTCACCGATTCCGGAAATCCCTTCGTCGGTCTCGACCCTGGCCAGTACAACGCTGCGGCTGGGCAGGGTATAGGTGGCATCCATGATGGGCTTGTCCAGTTGACAGGTCAGTATCATGGCCTCAACTTTGCTTATCTTCACTGAACTTCTCCTCCTTTAGCTGTGATGGCGGCTTCGATATATGTTGCCACTATTATAACGGATTGCATCACGTGGGAAAAGTTAAGAGAGGAGGTTATCTTTACAGTACCGGGCTTTTCCTTTAAAATAACGGATTAGGCGGGTGTAACTCAGTGGCAGAGTATTTGCTTCCCAAGCAAAGAGTCGTGGGTTCGAATCCCATCACCCGCTCCACAAAATCTTAGATTTCGCTTAACTCATTTC
>JBARQF010000039.1:0-2306 GCA_049643605.1 Dehalococcoidales bacterium | reverse complement strand
CGGAGCTTCGGTGGCTTCCGCTTGCTTCTCCGCTGAAGGTTGCTCTTCTACTTCTGCGTCCGCCCCGGTGGTCTCCGGTGTCGCTTCTGTTTCTTTCTCTTCTGCCATGTTATCCTCCCTCCAGTTGTTTCGCTCTTGCTTGCAGTACCCCCACAAGTCCTCTCATGGGGTTTGACAGGCAGTTAACCAGACGATAAATAGGGCTTTGCATCCCGGCCAGTATTCTGCCCAGCAAAACTTCAGTGGACGGCAGTGAAGCCAGGTTTTCAATATCCGCCGGAGTAAAAATACTATCGCCGGCAAAGCCTCCCTTTATCGTCAGGGTTGCTTTCTTTGTTCGCAGGTAATCGGCCAGAACCTTGGTCGGCGACACGATGTCCCCGTAGCCAAAGGCAATCGCTACCGGTCCTTCAAAAAAGTGTACCAGCTCGCTTTTGCCCGCCTTTTCCGCGGCGAATCTGGCCAGTGTGTTTTTCACCACACGGTACTTGATTTCTGAATTCCCGAGGCTGCGCCGCAGGTCGGTTATTTCAGCAGTGGACAGTCCCCGATAGTCGGTCAGGATGCCGATGCTGCATTCCGAAAGGAGCTGACTAAGTTCATCAACAATCTGTACTTTTTCTTCTCGCGGCATTTCTTCTTACCTCCTGAACATCCCGGTCAAGCCATAACAAAATCCCTGCGCACTGCACAGGGATAAATTAATCCAGTTCACCCGGATTCTCTATCATCCTCGGCAGGCTTGCTGATTAAGCCGTTTCCGGCACCCGCTGTCTCAGGACAGGCTATTCAGTTGTCTCGTTTATTTTAACCGATTTACTCCGGAAAGTAAATCTTTATTAGCTGCTGGTGAGCGCCAGGGTTGGCCTGAGGTCAAGGTTTATTCCCGGCCCCATGGTCGTCGTCAACACGGCCGTCCTGACGTATTGCCCCTTGGCGCCACTGGGTTTGGCCTTCACCACCGCTTCGATGAGGGCCGTCAGATTGCCCATCAACTGCTCGTTATCAAAGCTGACCTTGCCCAGCGGTACGTGCATGATGGCGGTGCGATCCAGTTTGAATTCAACGCGGCCCTTTCTGGAATCTTCGATGACGCGGGGGAGGTCCTCGGCGGGGACAACAGTGCCCGACTTGGGGTTGGGCATCAGACCTTTTCGCCCCAGAATCTTACCCAGCTTACCCACCTTTCCCATCATTTCCGGGGTGGCAATGGCGGTATCAAATTCCAGCCAGCCATCTTCAATTTTCTTAACCAGCTCATCACCGCCGACGTAGTCGGCTCCGGCGGACTCGGCAGTTCTGACCGCTTCCCCCTGGGCGAAGACGAGGACCCTGACTCCTTTACCCAGCCCATGGGGAAGAAGCGCCACACCGCGAACCTGCTGCGAAGCATTGCGCGGGTCAACGCCCATGCGCATATGCAGCTCCACGGTTTCGTCAAACTTGACGTGCGCCGCCTTTTTCGCCAGCTCGATTGCCTCCTCGGGGGCATACGTTTCCGCCCCATTGACCATCTGAGATGCTTCGTTGTATTTCTTACCGTGTTTAGTCATCTTCCTATTCTACCTTGATTCCCATACTTCTGGCGGTGCCAGCAATTATTTTTTCCGCCTCTTCGATATCGTTGGCACTCAGGTCCTTGGCTTTAACCTGGGCGATTTCGCGCAACTTGTCACGGGAAATGGCGCCGACTTCTTCATGACCGGTACTGCCGCTCCCCTTCTCCACGCCGAGCGCTTTTTTAAGCAGGTCGGTGGCGGGGGGCGTCTTGGTGATGAAGGTGAATGACCTGTCCTCAAAGACGGTGATTTCCACCGGGATAATGGAGCCAGCCTGCGACGACGGGCGGTCGTGGTATTCATTGCAGAACTGCATGATGTTTATACCGTTCTGGCCCAGTGCCGGACCCACCGGTGGCGCCGGGTTCGCCTGGCCCGCAGGAATCTGCAACTTGATTATCGTTCTTACTTTCTTCGCCATGTCATCTCCTCAGGCTATCTATAGTTTTTCCACCTGTAAAAAGTCTAGTTCCACCGGTGTTTCCTGGCCGAAAAGGGATAGCAACACCTTTACCTTTCCCTTCTCGGTATTGATTTCATCCACCAGGCCCACAAAATCAATAAAGGGGCCATCAGTGACCCTGACACTCTGCCCGCGGCGGAACCCAACCTTCACCATGGGCGCCGTGACTTCCATCTGCATTATAATCTGACCGACCTCGTCCTCCTGCAGCGGCGTTGGCTTGCTGCCACTCCCCACAAAGCCGGTAACACCAGGCGTATTCCGCACCACACCCCAGCTCAGGT
>JBARQF010000038.1:0-2171 GCA_049643605.1 Dehalococcoidales bacterium | reverse complement strand
TTGGTGCCCACCCCCGGCAGCTGCTTCAGCCAGTCCCTGGCCTCGTCCAGAGGGAGTTCATTTAAGAAGTCCAGCTCCAGTTGCCCCCGCTGCTGCCGGATTTTCCCGAGCGCCTGCTTGATGCGACCCGCCTTGATTTCCGCCAGCCCGCCGCTTCTTATGGCGTCGGCAATCTCGTTCACGTCAGCTGATGCTACATCTTCCCAGCGAGGAAAAGAAGCCTGAAGAGAACGGAAAGCCCTCCCGGAATTTGTGTCCGAGGTGTTCTGAGAAAGAATGGTCTGGACCAGCACGTTCAGCGGGCTGTCATGTGGCTGCCAGTTGCGCTCGCCGTACTCGCCGATTAAGAGGGCCAGAATTTGTTCGATGGAAAAGCCCGGCGCTTGAATAGGTTCCTCTCCTCTAGGTATATATTGCCAGTCCCTTTTCTTCCAGCGATTTCTGATATTCCAGCCTCAATTCGGGGATAAGCACGAGGCCCTTGAAGTTCGTCGGGATACCAGCAAAGCGGATATAATCGGGACGGAAGCCTTTGGGGACTCTTTTGCGGGCTTGGTCGATAAAATCAGCCTCCAGTTGCGGTCGCCTGTCCGCCGCCTCCGGGCCGAGTTGAATGGTAACACAGCAGCTGTCTTCATGCTCACTTTCAACGCGCAGCCCGATTACCGCTACCCTGAATTGCTCCTTTTTCAGGTTGAAATCTTCAACCAGCACCCTTGAAAGCTCGTCGGCAATCTGGTCATACGAATAATTAGCCCCACCGCGAATCAGAAGCGCCGAATCCCTGGTCATCCAGTAGTAGTCCAGCTCCCCGTCCGCTTCATTTTTTAAGGCAAAGACGACATCCCGCAGACCGGTGTACCATCCTTCCTGGAAGACAGATTCGGTGGCTTCGGTATCACCCACGTAGCGGGTCATGATATTTGCCCCCTGTGTGACCAAGTAACCGGGTTCGCCGATATCGCAGGTACGAAAATAATCTTTGTGGGCGGGGTAGATTGACATGACGGCTTTGACCCGCGAGAAGGGAGAATGGTCCCGGCCGATGTAGTAGCCGACTATGCTTTCATCGTGATAAGAGTGCGACCAGCCGGCTTCGAACGCTTTTCTCAGTGCCTCCTGGGATAATGTCCTCGGCGTTGCCATCACCTGAAGGCAGGTCTCGGTGGAGCCGAAACGGACAATGGGCAGATGGCTGCTGAATTCAAGCATACGCTGGATGGTGGTGGGCCCGACAGGCGCTGAGCCTATCATCATATCCGTTTTGCCGAGCGCGTCTTTTATCTCATCCAGCGCCACCGGCAGTTCCGAGCGATTATGGAGCTCTTCCAGGAAATCAACGTGCCGGGAGACCATGGGCGCAATGAGGAGGTCGCGTTTGCGCTTCGCCGCATCTACCAGTATCTTCCAGTAAAGGGTGGCGTAGCGTGGTAAGAGGTGTATTCTGGTGCCACTGCGCCGCATACTCCAGTCCAGGAAAGCGGTCGAGTTGGTGTGGTGTAGAGGATTGGCCAGAAAGATGTCCAGTCGCGTAGTTTCAGATACGTCAAAATAATGCTCAAAAGTGAACCTGTTAGCCAGGTAGTTCCCGTACGATAAGCTGCCCCCCTTGGGTTCACCGGTGGTGCCGGAAGTAAAGATGACCATTTTTTCGTCGTCCTGGCGCAGCTCGGCGTGCTTCCAAGTACCAGCGCTTTTATATGATTCCAGCTTTTCGGCTTCAAGGATGGATTTGATACGGGCTCTGGACTTTATCTCTTCTATCCGGTGGGCAAATTCTTCATCGAAGATTATGAATTTGGCACCCGTTATCTCGGCCTTGGTAACGATGCGTTCATCGTCATCTGCCTGCCAGTTTACGGTCACCGGAACACATCCCAAAAAGACCGATGCCAGCCTGAATATGGCATCGTATAAGTTGTTATAGGAAAAACAGTGCAATATACGGTCGCCTTTTGCGACGCCGTTATCGGCGAGATAGGCGGCTCCGGAACAGGCCAGGTCCCAGAACTCGCCTCTGGTCAAGGCCCTTTTCTTTATCTGCTTGCCGGCAAAGGAATAGTATTCCAGGAAAGGCTGTTCCTTATCCTCAAAGGCCGCCCGGTATTCTTCCTGAGGTGATTCGTAAGAGCTCAGGGAGGTAACCGGCATGCCGGTGCTCAGGAGACGCA
>JBARQF010000037.1:0-6323 GCA_049643605.1 Dehalococcoidales bacterium | reverse complement strand
GGCTTGAACTTCCTTCCGCTATCCAGTTGTTAAAGTGCTAATGCGCCATGCAAGCGCAAAGTTAATAATATCACAGCGCTTTTCGTTTGTCAATATTGCCAGACCGGATTGTACGGACGCGTTGTTTTGATATATTATCTAACGGCGGCTTGCGTATATTAACCGTGCAGGACTGGTATGGTAATGGATGTACTATCGCCGGAGCTGGTAACAGATGGGCTGGAAACCCGTTTCATCGGGCAGAGAGTTCTCTATTTCCCGTCACGCTCATCAACCATGGTAGCGGCCAGGCAGGAAGCAAGGCAAATGGCTGCGGAAGGGACCGTGGTAATCACCGGAGAGCAAACGGCGGGGAAGGGTCGGGTAAAGCGTGTCTGGCTATCACCCAGAGGGAGCATTGCGCTTTCTGTAGTTCTCTACCCCGATGTCTCTCAGCTCCCTTACCTCATTATGATTGCCTCTGTAGCCGCGGCGCGAAGCATTGAGATGGTCACCGGCCTGGAAACACAGCTTAAATGGCCCAATGATGTCCTGGTTAACGGGCGGAAGGTCTGCGGCATCCTGATTGAGAATGAACTGAAGGGCAGCAGAGTGGCGTGGGCCGTTATCGGCATTGGCATCAACGTTAATATCAGGATGGAGGATTTTCCGGAGGTAGCCGCTATGGCCACGAGCCTTTACGACGAACTGGGGAAAGAACTTCCGCGCGTGGAGATAATTCGTCACCTGCTCGTTGAAATGGAGAAGCTATACCTTTCTCTGGGAAAGAGGGAACTCATTTACCAGGAGTGGCGTGACCGTCTGGTAACGCTGGGTCAAAAACTTCGGGTCGCTTCAGGGGAAACGGTGCTCGAAGGCGTGGCGGAAGACGTGGCCAGAGACGGGAGCCTCTTACTGAAGCACCGCGATGGCCACCTGCGCCGCATCGTCGCCGGGGATGTTACCCTGCGTAACGCTGGTTAGAACCCCCGGCGACTCTGAATAGCAGAATCACAACTTTGCCAGCTAACTGCTATTTGGGCTCTTCTTTGGTATCTTGACCAATACGACCGAATGCCCTGAGGAACTCTATCGGCATCGGGAAGAGTATGGTGCTGTTTTTCTCGCTGGCTATCTCGGAGAGCGTTGAGAGGAAGCGAAGCTGTATTGCCGTTGGCTCTCTACCGATAATATGTGCCGCTTGAGCCAGTTTCTCCGATGCCTGAAGCTCACCTTCGGCATGAATGATTTTAGCCCGCCGTTCTCTTTCCGCTTCAGCCTGCGCGGCCATAGACCGCTTCATTTCTTGGTCAAGCTCAACTTCCTTGATTTCCACGGTGCTGACCTTGACGCCCCAGGGGTCAGTGTGTTCATCAATGATTTTTTGCAGCGACTGGTTGAGTTTCTCCCTCTGTGCCAGCAACTCGTCGAGTTCAGACTGCCCCAGTACATTGCGCAGGGTCGTCTGTGAAATCTGGGAGGTTGCCCGGATATGGTCGAGCACCTTGACCACGGACGCCTCCGGGTCGACCACGCGGAAATAGACCACGGCATTCACCCTTACGGTCACATTGTCCTTGGTGATGACCTCCTGCGACGGTACATCCATGGTTACCACGCGCAGGTCAACCTTTACCATCCGGTCAACGAATGGAATGATTAGAAACAGGCCCGGGCCTTTGGCGCCAACCAGCCTTCCCAACCGGAAGATTACCCCGCGTTCAAACTCGGTGACAATTTTTATTGCCATGGAGAGAACGAGCAGTATCGCAAAAGCAATGATGACTATGAGAATTATGTTCATTTATCCACCTCCTTTACTCTTTCTTGGTTACCCGCAACTTTAACCCTTCAACCTTGGTAATAGTCACCTCCTCCCCGGGCTCAGCCCTTCCTTTCTCCAGCGTTGCCGACCATTGTTCACCTTCAACACGAACCAAACCTTTTGGCTCCATCACGGCGGTCACTTCAGCGACCTTGCCTAAAAGCTCTTCACGTCCAGCAGATACCTGCTGCTGGTGAGCGCGAATGCCGTAAACGATGACGAGGGCAAGGAACGCCACCACCACCACAATCACCAGGATTATCAACCAGAGGTCTATCTGTATATAAGGTATGCTCATTTACTCTTTCCTCACAACATTTAGTATCAGGCCATCCATAGCAGTGATAATCACTTCTTCGCCGGCCTCGATTCGACCTTTTTCCGATATAGCTGCCCAGAGCTCTCCCTTGTAAAAGACCGTGCCCTCCGGGTCAAGCGCCTCTTTAACGACGGCACGTTTGCCAATCAGCTCTTCTCGTCCCGTGGCCGCTTGCTTGCGGTGGACGCGTATCGCCCGGTTGATCACAAAGGCGAACACGGCCGTGAGAGCAATGGTAACGGATGCGATAAGCCACGAGTCCACTTTGAACAGCGGCGAGGCGCCCTTAAACAGTATGAGCGAGCCGATGACCAGCGAAACAACCCCTCCGGCAGTGAAAAGACCGAAGGTGGTGGTCAGCACTTCACCAACAAAGAGGCCAAAAGCCAGCGCGATAAGCAGCACGCCAGCCCAGTTGACGGGAAGCACGCCCAGTGAGAAGAAAGCCAGCAGCAGGCTGATGGCGCCGACCACGCCCGGGAAGATAAGCCCCGGGTTGAAGATTTCAACCATAATGCCCAGCATCGCCAGGCTGAGCAGTAAATAGGCGATATTCGGGTCGGCGATGGTGTAGAGGAAATCCTCAACAAGTTTCATCCCGACATAATTGATGACGGCACCCTGTGTATCCAGTGTAATTTCACGGCCATCAATGAGGGTGACGGTTCGTCCATCGAGTTGGGCTATCAGTGTGTCAAGGTCGGAAGCAACCATATCGACAACGTTCAGGGTCAGCGCTTCCTGTGAGGTAGCGGAGCTGCCATCGCGGACGGCTTTCTCCGCCCATTCCGCGTTGCGCCCTTGTCTTGAGGCAAGGTCTTTGATATAGGCAATGGCGTCATTGATGACTTTGTTCTTCATCTCCTCGGACATCTGGGCTTCGCCATCGCCGCCGAGTGCCACCGGTGTCGCCGCGCCGATGGCCGTGTTCGGTGCCATGACCGCAACGTGGGCCGAAAGGGTGATATAGGTGCCGGCAGAGGCGGCACGGGCGCCGGCAGGGGAAACGTAGACTACCACCGGTACCCGGGCGTTGATAATGCTCTGGATAATATCGCGCATCGCGGTGTCCAGACCGCCGGGAGTATCCATCTGAATGATGACGGCACTGGCTCCGGTCTCTTCCGCCTGCTCGATGCCTCGCTCTATGTAGTCGGTCAGCACCGGGTTAATGGTGCCCTTCACCGTGAGCACATCAATCCTGGGGCTTCCAGTCTGGGCACGGGCGACAACCGAGACGGCCAGCAACAAACCGATTAAAATAAGCAGTATGCGTGAAATTCGCGACATAGATTACCTTGGCGCTGTAATAATAAATATAAGAACTGTATATACTATACAATAGATGAGGGACAAATGAAATAGCAGAGACGGGGCGTTACCGTGCCCGGTGTTGAATAGAGCGGGCGGATTAGTGTAGAATTTACGAACTACAGATTGAGAGTCAGCCATGAGAATTCAAAGATGCAAAGGTACCCGGGACCTGTCCCCCGATGAGATGGCGAGGTTCCGTTTTATTGAGGAAGCCTTCCGGGAGCGATGTCTCCGGTGGGGGTATCAGGAAGTGCGCACGCCGACCATCGAGTATCTCCACCTTTTTACCTCTGCCGGCACACTCACGCCGAGTATGCTGGGAAAGGTATATTCTTTTCTTGACTGGGACGGATGGAGTGGTGAGAGGGTGGTGCTGCGGCCTGATGGCACCATTCCCATCGCCCGGCTCTATATTGATACCATGGCCGGTAAAGGGCTGGCCAGGCTGTTTTACGTGACCAACACTTTTATTTTTGAAGAGACGGGCAAGAAGACGCGGGAAAGGTGGCAGTGTGGCACCGAACTCATCGGTGTAAATACCCCGGCCAGCGATGTCGAGCTTATCGTTCTTGCTCTGGAGATTCTGAATAATCTGAAGCTGAAAAACGTGACGCTCAGGCTGTCCCATGCCGGTCTGATTAAAGCACTGCTGGAGAGGCTCGGGCTGAACCCTGAGGAGCAGGCGAAGGTTTTCGACCGGATTCTCGATGGAGATACCAAGGCGCTGGCTGGATTAGGAGCCGACAGGCCGGAGCTGTCCGGCATTCTGTTTCCTCTGCTCAGCTTGAAGGGGCACTCAGCCGGCTTTTTGAAAAACCTGAAAGCGATTTCGACGCGAAGCCTGCCGGAATTCGAGCCGTACCTGAACAACTTTATCGACGTTGTCGGCATCCTGGAGGCCCTCGGCTACAAGTATCAGATAGACATCGCCTCCGGTGCTGGTTTCGAATATTATACCGGCATCATTTTTCAGCTCTACAGCGGTCGGGAGAAGATAGGTGGAGGCGGGCGGTATGACGCCCTGATTCCGGCGATGGGCGGCGGTGACGTTCCCGCATCGGGATTTGCTCTCTACATAGACCGCCTTATGAATTTAATAGAACCGGCGATATTGCGGCAGCCCGTCGGGCAATCGGTGCTGGTGAGGTCGGAAGATGCCGGGGGAATGAAGGAAGCGTTCAGTATTGCCAGTCGCCTCCGCGACGCTGGATATACGGTCGAACTTGACCTTGGCAGCAGAGAGCCGGCGGATACGCGCTGGTTACTGGATATTCAAGGCGAATCGCCAAAATACAGGCTGCGGGACGCAGTTGAGTCGAGCCAGGCAGAAGCGCAGACCGCTGACGAAATCCTGGCCATAATCGAGGAAAAGAGTGGAAATCAAGATAGCCCTGCCCAAAGGGCGACTTCTAAATAAGACCGCCAGCCTGCTGCAGACAGCCGGGTGGGGAATGGATGGTTACCACGAGCAGGCGCGCTTCTATCATTTGAAATCAAGCGCTTATCCCAATCTCTCCGCAAAGATGTTCCACGAGAGAGATATCCCGATTCAGGTGGCTATCGGCAACTACGACCTGGGGATTTGCGGGCGCGACTGGGTAGAGGAGCTGCTGGTGAAATACCCCAGCAGTGCTCTGGTCAAAATCAGAGACCTGGACTACGGAACGGGAAGTCTCTATATGATGGCGGGGCTCGCTGATATGTCGATGGATGTTCTGCGGCGTAAAGCCGGGCGGGGTACCGTCCGTATTGTCAGCGAGTATGCCAACCTGGCCGAATCGTTTGCGCTGGAGGAAAGGTTACGTCGGTTCAGCGTCTTCCCTGTATGGGGTGGGGCGGAAGCCTACCCGCCGGAGGATGCTGACCTGGCGCTCATCAGTGGCCGAAACGGTGATGAAGGCAGCGGCACGGGGATGACACCGGTAGCCAGAGTCCTTGATTTCAGTGCCTACCTCATTGCGAACCGTAGTAGCTGGGGGGCCAAAGACCTTGACCGGGTGGTCGCTTCGATATGTGAAAACTGCGACCATCTGCCCGCTGATGAAGAAATTCGGGAAGAAATCGAAATAAAAAAAGAAAGAACACGGACGACTGAGAGGGTTGAAGACGGGCTTGTCAGAATCGCTTTGCCTGACGGCCACCAGCAGGCGCCCATGCTCCAGTTACTGGAGAAAGCGGGCATTGAGATTGAAGATTATCCCTCGCCGACCGGGAACCGCCGGCCACGTATCATCAATATCGAAGGCGTCGCTGCCAAGGTGATAAGGCCGCAGGATATGCCATTGCAGGTGGCTAACGGGAATTTCGACCTGGCAATTACGGGAAGGGACTGGCTCACGGACCACCGTTACCAGTTCCCCTCCAGTCCGGTAAAAGAACTCCTCGACCTCAAGTCGGGGAGGGTAAGGCTGGTGGCCGTTGTCAGCCAGAAGCTGCCGGTGAATGATGCCTCAGATTTGAGAAAGTTCATCGAGGAAAGCACGGCGCCGTTTCGGGTTGCCTCCGAATATGTTAATATTGCCGACAGGTATGCCCGGGACAATCACTTTGGCAGGTACCGGGTGATTCCCACCTGGGGAGCCACGGAGGCCTTTCTGCCGGATGACGCCGACCTGCTTATTGAGAACACCGAGACCGGAGGGACTATCGCGCGGCATAACCTGAAGATTATCGATACTCTTTTCGAATCAACGGCCTGCATTATCGGCAACACTCGAATTAAAGCAGGCTCGGCGAAGGGCGAAAAAGCGAAATCCATTGTCGAGACCATTCGCGCTGCCGTGGAGGATGAGTAATTTGAGAAAAATCGAAGGATTTGAGGCTGCCCGTAAAGCGCTGTCGCGCCTCACGCCGGCGGAATCCTATCCGGTGTCAGAGGCTTTAAAG
>JBARQF010000036.1:0-7351 GCA_049643605.1 Dehalococcoidales bacterium | reverse complement strand
GGGATATTCCCACTTTTTATATTTTTTTTCAAAGCGGCCTGCTACCTACGCCTTAACCTCTTCAGAATCGCGTCCATGTAGACTCGGGCCAGGTTTTTGCCGTGTTTTTTCACCTGCGCCCGCTTTTTACGCCGCTTCTCCTCGCGGCGCGCCTGCCTGGTTTCTATATCTGATTTACTGTCTTCCACCACGGTGAGCTACGCCTTTTTTTCTTATTCGGCGCCGTCCCAGAGCATTTCCGCCGTATGGGCGGCCGTTTTTGCCGCCAGCTCGGCGCACATTGCCGGCAGCCCGGCCTCATCGGCCATGTCCTTCTGCCAGGGTATCTTGGTGTCATAGAAAACGCCGGCCATCCTGGTGCGGACTCCCCGGCAGGTGGCGGAACCGAACTCTTTTTCAAACCATTTGTATAATCTGGCTACGGGGAGGTAGGAGCTTTTCGCTATTTCATAGTCTTCAATTTCTTCCCGGCTGCGCCCGTATTTCGCACCGAGCATCAGGCTGGCCCCCAGCAGGGCGCCGCAGGCGTCGTTCATCTGGCCGATGCCTCCGCCGAGTCCGCTGGCGGCTTTGAAGAGGTTGTCGTCCCTCATGTCAAGCGCTTCTTGCAACGCAAGAACGGTGCACTGGCCTCAGCCGTGGTATTTGGGCATGTACTCCAATCCATTGCGGTAGGCCTGGCTGGCGGCCTCTTCCTTGCTTTTAGCTGTCACTGGTCTCCCCCTTTTTTAGTTTTAATTTACATCTTTATTTCAATCTGGTCAAACTCACGGCGTAATTCTATAATGCGGTCGCGGAGAAGTGCCGCCTTTTCAAACTCGAGGCTTCTGGCGGCGGCTTTCATCTGCGTTTCGAGTTCTTTGATGAGCCGGGCCACGTCCTCTTTCGATACCGGGGCTTCGGCAACATACGGGGCGCGCGCTTCCGCCACCACCTTCACCCGTTCCGTGATATCACGGATGGCTTTGCGTATTCCCTGCGGGGTTATGCCGTGCTCCTTGTTATATGCTTCCTGAATCCGCCGGCGACGCTTGGTCTCGTCAATGGCGGCCTGCATGGAGCCGGTGGTGGTGTCGGCGTACATGATGACGTGGCCGCCAATGTGGCGTGCCGCGCGTCCCATGGTCTGGATGAGGGCTCCTTTCGACCGCAGGTAGCCTTCCTTGTCCGCATCCAGAATGGCCACCAGGCTGACCTCGGGGAGGTCGAGTCCCTCGCGCAGCAGGTTGATGCCAACGACGACGTCATGGACACCAAGGCGGAGGTTGCGCAGTATCTCCACCCTTTCCAGCGTGTCGATTTCAGAGTGGAGATAGTGCGTCCGGACACCCATCTCAATGAGGTAATCGGCGAGCTCTTCCGCCATCCGCTTGGTCAGCGTGGTTACCAGACAGCGCTCCCCTTTATCGACCCTGGTCTTTATCTGGTCGAGGAGGTCGTCAATCTGCCCTTTCGGCGGCTTGACCTCGACCGTGGGTTCCAGAAGGCCGGTGGGGCGGACAACCTGTTCCACGACCTGCTGGCTGTGCTCGTATTCGTAGTCGGCGGGGGTGGCGGAGGCATAGATAACCTGGTTGATGCGCTCGTTGAACTCGGTGAAATTGAACGGTCGATTGTCCAGCGCTGAGGGCAAACGGAAGCCGTACTCCACCAGCGTTTCCTTGCGGGAGCGGTCGCCGTGGTACATGCCACGTATCTGCGGCAGGGTCATATGTGACTCATCGACGAAAAGCAGGAAGTCATCGGGAAAGTAGTTAATAAGCGTCCAGGGCGGGCTGCCCGGCGCCCGCTGGGAGAGGTGGCGAGAGTAGTTTTCCACAGCATGGCAGTAGCCGGCCTCACGGAGCATCTCCAGGTCGTAGTTGGTCCTCTGCTCCAGGCGGGCGGCTTCCAGCAGCTTGCCCTGCCTTTTGAGGTCGGCAAGCCTTTCCTCAAGCTCCAGCTTGATGCTATCAAGCGCTAGCACCAGCTTATCATGCGAGGTGACGAAGTGCTTGGCGGGGTAGATATCTATGGAGTCAAGCTCGGCGAGCAGCTCGCCGGTAAGCGGGTCTATCTGGACGATGCGGTCGATTTCATCGCCGAAGAACTCGATGCGCAGCGCCAGCTCCTCGTAGGACGGCTGTATTTCCAGAGTGTCGCCGCGGACACGGAACCGGCCGCGGGTGAAATCGATATCGTTGCGCTCGTACTGCATGTCCACCAGCTTGCGGAGGAGGCTCTGCCGGCCGTAGCTTTCTCCCCGTTTCAGGCTGACCACGAAGCTGCGATACTCCCCGGGCTCGCCGAGGCTGTAGATGCAGGACACCGAGGCGACGATGAGCACGTCGCGCCGTTCAAAGAGGGCTTTGGTGGCGGCGTGGCGCAGCTTATCAATTTCCTCGTTGATGTCTATTTCCTTCTCGATATAGGTATCGGTGCGTGGGACGTAAGCTTCCGGCTGGTAGTAATCGTAGTAGCTGACGAAGTATTCCACGGCATTATCAGGGAAGAACTCGCGGAACTCGCTGGCAAGCTGTGCCGCCAGTGTCTTATTGTGGCAGATGACCAGGGTGGGCCGCTGCACCCGCTCAATCACGTTGGCCATGGTGAAGGTCTTGCCGCTGCCCGTAACCCCGAGCAACGTCTGCCGGTCAAAGCCACTGTCAAGACCATCCACCAGCTTGTCCACCGCCTGGGGCTGGTCGCCGGTCATCTTGAAATCGGAAACAATTTTAAAATCTGGCATGGCTGGTTATAAAAGTATGATTCTAGACATAGTATATCCTGTTGTCGTGATGGCTTCAATGAAATTCAGGGTAGAACCCACTGCTTCATCGTGCGGCTGGAGAAAGCAATCCGGTTTAAATCAGACGAAAGTACTGGGGAAAGGATTACTTAAGATGGATGTTTATTTGACTATTCAAATGATATTATGCTCAGAAGGAGGTGGGGAAAATGACGACGAGGAGTTATCTGGAAGCGTTATCACCGGGGATGAAGGCTAAACTTGACCCCCTTTCTCGAATAACCGGCGAACAGGGAGCCGCGCGCTGGACTTCCGCTATGAGGAGTGAACCTGATTTTGCGCTGTCAAAACATAACCTCGGGCCGATTGAACGGTATAAAAGGCGCCGGGAATTAAGAACTAAATTGGCCGGTTTTTAGCCGGGGTTTATAAACCCGTTTGGTTTGCCCAGCCTTTACCAAAGGCTAACATTTTGGTCAGGGTTGGTCGCTTGACGTTTCTTCCAGCTCGCTGATAAGCTCGGTCTCTATCTGAAAGATATGCGGGTAGTCAGCACCGGCCAATCTCTTCTCAATGGTGATGAGCTCCTGATAGGACCACTGACGGTCATCGACTGGCTTGATGGGGTTGTCCAGGCTGCTATACCATTCCGCAAGGCTCTCGAAGGCGGGTGTGTCGAAGTCGACCCAGCCAGTTGAAATTCTGGGGAAGCTGGCGATGACTCTGCCGCTCGACTGACGTATGCCGGATTCGAGGATTTCACGGGCCTGTTCCTCGCTCAAGACCTGGTTGAATATCTCCATCTGCACATCCTCATACCACACACCACCGGTATAGCCGCCCCATTCGTAGAGACCGAAGCCGCCCAGTTTGTACTGACGGACGTATTCATTACCTTTGTTGATATATACCCCGACCATCTCCTCCCAGTTTTTGGCATCCTGTCTCCCCGCCGGTGGCCCACCGAGGATGAGGTCATAGCCGCTGTAGTTATACGGATAGGGAATGCTCACGCCCTGCCCCAGGTCATACATGGTATCCAGCGCAATCACGGTGCCGGAATAGGCCTCTCTGATTTCGGGCAGGGCTTCCTGCAGCCATTCGCCCGCATCCTTATATTCCCAGACCAGCTTGCATGGTTCGTTCACCGGCGCAAAGCCCTCCGCCTGATATTTCTCGGCGATTTCCGCCCATTTAATCATTACGACATTGAATTCCCGTATCAGGTCGGCACTGCGGTGGTAGGCAGTGCTGGGGTCGGGCTCATCCCACTCGTAGCCTTTGCCCATATCCAGGTTGGGGTGCATGGGATTGGGTACCAGGATGACCCTGAAGCCTGCCTTTTTCAGCGCCTGCAGGTAGAAAATGAAGGCATCATCGCCGAGGGACTCAGGTTCGCCGTCGTCCGGGTCAAAGACGATGTCGATTCCCAGCATCACGGTATCAACACCGGCCTGCCTCAGTTTATCGGCGTTGACCAGGTAGCTGCGTGCCTCATCAATCCGTGATGCCCAGGCACCGCGGTAGAACGGCGAATAACCGGAACTGTCAAGTTTAAAAGGCTCTCGATATTCCTGCCACCAGAGGTTGAATGTATCTATCCGGGTCTCTTCAAAGTCGCCCGGTCTGCCCTCAAGTTCAAATATGCCGTCGCCGTCCGCATCTACCTCAAGCTTGAGGTCGCTTTCACGCACACTCTTGCTCAGGGCCGGCCGTTCCGGCGCCACCAGCAGTTCGGGTTTTATCTGGACTCGCGCGGTAGTGGCAGGGGTTATCGGCACGTTGGTATATTTGAGGTAGTGCTTAGCATCCCGGGCGGTATCGGGCACGGCGGCTTTTATTTCTGCGGTGCCAGTACCGGTTCCGGTTACTTCCAGCGTGTACTCATGAGAAACATCGGCGTCGGGGATAACGATGGTTTTGTACTCTGTGCCGGCGGGATGGATGTAAATGGAGCCGGGAATTTCTGTCTCCGGTACTCCCTTGTCATCGACGCCGACGTGGCGACCCAGTGAGTCGTAGACGTGGAGTTGTGCCGGGCTGAAGACACTGAATATGGCCAGCTTCGATAGGTCGCCGGGTATAGGGATGAGGGATACCCAGAAAGGCTGCGGGTATTCTGCCAGTCTTGACCCCCACGCTCCCGGGTGCGCCCACTTTTTGCTTGGGCCTTCCCCTTCGTGCCACTGGGGTCCGAAGGGCCCGCGCTGCCCGAAACTCAGGCCCAGCACCGAGATAGAGAAGCCCAGGTACTCTCCCCAGTAGCCCTTGAAGTCCAGCCATTCCGACCCTTCTTCGGCCGTTTCCGGCAGCAGGACTACCTCGAGTTGCTCCGGGGAAATAACCCGCCAGGAATCGAGGCCGGTGTCGTCGAAATCGAGGCCCGACCAGTACTGTCCCGGAGTGAAATAGTTGGCGTGCGAGCCCCGGGCTGCGTAGACTGACGGGTGCGTGCCCGAGACAAGCCCCTTGTCCTGCATCTCGCTCCAGGACATACGCTGACCGGCCTGGTGCTGTGAGTAGGCCGCGAAGCTGGGTACGGCGTTGCTGTCCAGCAATTGTTCGGCGGTGCCTCCCGGGAAATGAAGCTGCACCAGTTCCCAGTCGCCTTCGTGGATATTACGCCAGTCGTTGAGGTAGTAGAAGAGCCAGTACTGCAGCACCGTTTCGCCGGCGCCTTCTTTCACCCGGGCGTAGACGGTGGGCGGATAGCGTGTCTTGTTCTCGTCATAGATGGCCTTGTATTGCTCGATGGCATTCGGCTCCGGTCCCAGTTCGGCGACATCCAGATAGTAATCGCTCTGCGACCAGTGCCGCAGGTCGGGAATTGACGGTTTTGCCACGAAGGTGGGGTCGGTGACATCGCGCAGTAACGAAAGGTCAATCAAAATCTGCACCGGGTCAGGCTCGAAATTCTCCCCGGCCTCCGCATCGTCGTTAAGGTGGATTACGGGGCAGAATTTATTGGCCAGCCGCAGGGCATAGTTTTCGGTGGGTTGGGGCGCGGGTGCAGGAGTCGGTGAAGGTGCCGGGGAGGGAGCAGGCGCAGGTGACGGTGTCGGAGATGGCGCCGGAGTTGGCGCGGGTTCCGGTTCCGGCGGCGCCTGCGGGCAGGCACACCCGATGGTGAAGATGAGCAGGAGTATGGTGAGGGCAAGGCTTATTTTCATGTTGGGTGTATTATAAGCCTTTTTGGCAAGCTGATAAAGGGATAGTGCCTGGTTGGATAAAAAAAGGAGGGCAGGATAGTTGGCTGCCCCCCTTTAAGTACGGTTTTCTTCTGGTTATTCGACGATGACGATCAGTTCAAAGGTCCAGATTGCCTCTTCCCCACCCTGCCAGGGGCGGCTGTACTCCATGTAGACGGTGCTGGTGCCCGCTTCCAGTGCCTGGAAGACCCATACCTCCTGACCGGGTGTGCCGGTCTGAGAAGATTGGTCACCTTGCGGAGGGATGAATTCATGGCTGACCTGCTCCAGGATGGAAGTGTCGCTGATGTTCGCTGTCTCGGACCACTCAAACCCTGTGGTGGGGTTGGAGCAGAGGGTTACCATCAGCAGGTCGCCGGCAACAACTTCCAGTTCACGGCTGGTATGGTTGGCGCTGGCGAACTCATCGCATGACACCTCTACGGAAGCTTCTATTTCTTCTTCTAGCTCTTCCTCATCCTCGTCTTCGTCCTCTTCTTCGTCTTTGTCTTTATCTTCATCATCCTGGGGTTTGCCGGACTTTTCGCCCTGTTCAATGGACAGCTTCACCACCGGCTTCACCTGGATTTTCCCGGAGCCGGTGAAGACCACCGAGCGTTCGGCATCGAAGTCAATAAGCAGGGTGGTGGTTTCCCCGCTTTCCACGGTGAACGGGCGCACGATTTTCAGCTCACCGCTGGGAACGGTGGCTTCCTGCGGTTCGCCGTTGTCCACGGCTACTTCGGCTTTGTCAACGATGAGCCTTACCTGCGTGTATTTGCCGGCGGCTACTTCGCTGGAGCCGAAAAATTCCTCAATACCTTTAACCTTGAGCAGGTCGAAGGTGGACATATCGTCCGAAATGTTGATTGAAATCCACTCCCCACCGTTTCCCTCTTCCTGTTCCTGCTCTTGTTCCTGAGTCAGATTGCCGCTTTCGGACTGTTCCTGCTCCTGTTCCATTTCCGCGGCGGCGAGGTGGACTTCCAGGCTGGAAACGGTGAGCAGGACGGCGGTCACGTTCTTCTCAGGCGGGGCGTCCGTCACATATACGTCAATGGTGCCCGAGGCGGGCTGTGGCGTCGGTGTGGGCGCGGGTGTGGGCGTGGGAGATGGCGCCGGCGAAGGCGCTGGTACTGGGGCAGGCGCTGGTGCCGGTTCCGGCGTGAGTTCAGGTGTGGGAGCACAGGCTGTGAAAACAAAGGCGAGCATACTGAGCAGCATGATTCCGGCGAATAGTTTGATTCTGGTCATTTGAACCTCCTTGAGAGTTACATTCATATTATATAACGTATTGGATACAGGTTGGTTAGTGCGTTATCTGGGAAATTAGTACCGTAGGAATAAAGAAAGGGGGGTAACTACCTCACCCCCTGTGTCCCCCTCTCCTTCAAAGGCGAGGGGGATAAACGAGACGGGATTATAAGTCTACTAT
>JBARQF010000035.1:0-1609 GCA_049643605.1 Dehalococcoidales bacterium | reverse complement strand
CACGATGAACGGCATCGATTTCAGGAAGAAACTGGGCGATGATGTCATGTCGCGGTTCCTGTTCTACAACCACAACCCGTACGAGAACTGCACGCCCCTCGGCGTGAGCAAATACGGGACACCGATTGAGGTGAACAGTGAGTTCATGGCCTGCGACCTCAAAATAGGTATCGGTGCCATCGTGCCGCATCCGTACGGCTTCGGCGGCGGCTGCAAGATAATCCTGCCTGGTGTCGCCTCCATGCAGACGATTGCCTCCAACCACAACCGGCTGGTGTTCGACCCTTCGGTGGCCATCGGCACATTGCGGGAAAATGTAATCCTTGAGGACATCATCGAGGCTGCCCGGATGGCCAAACTCGATGTCAAGGTGGATGCCATCGTCAACCTGAAAAGAGAGGTCACCGCGCTCTTCGTGGGTGACCCGGTTGAGGAACATAAAGCAGGCGTCGAGGTCGCCAAAGAGCATTACGCCACGGATATGGTACACAATGCCGATGTTGTGGTGGCCAACTGCTTCTCCAAGGCGAACGAGATGTTGCTGGCGCCGCCGGTAGTGTCCCCGCTGCTGGCAGAGAACGGTGGCGGTGACATGGTGCTGGTGGTGGTGACGCCGGAAGGGCAGATACACCATTACTTCGACCGCAGCTTTGGTAAAAATTACGGGGGCCTGGGGTGGGGTCCACTGTGTCGCAAGAGCGCACTGCCGAACAACACCAAGAAGCTGACAATTCTGGCCCCCTATCCGGATAAGGTTGGCGCCGACTGGGTGGCTCCGTATGAGATGGTGAACTGGGCCAGGAGCTGGCCGCAGGTGGTTGAGGACCTTGAAAAAAGGTATGGCAATAAGGCTAAAGTAGTCGTGGTGCCGGATGCTACCGTCCAGTACTTTCCGGAAGCGGTACCGAAATGTGACGTTTGCTCCGGCTAGGCCGAAAAGGGACATAAATAAAGCAGGGTGTCGGTTGATTTTTCGCCGGCACCCTGCCTTTTATCTCGCTTCGGGATATTTAGTCGCCGGGAACGGTGGGACCGCTGGGCATGCTGCTGTGCGGGAAGTACTGCAATGTGCCGTCGGGTACGACCACCGCTTTCGCCTTGTCGCCGTGGTTCTTTTTCAGTGCGGCCAGTATCTCAGCCCAGCTGTTAAGCACGGTAATCTGGTCAATCGGGCCAATCCAGTCGAGCCCGGCCTTGTCAATATATGGGCCGAGCGCGTACATTCGCTTCACCCGGGCGGGCAGTTTCTTGTGAGCCCCGTAAAGCTGACCACCGATAGTCTTGCCGAAGCTGCGGGCAAGGTAGTGACATATCTGCCCCTCGGGGATGTTACCGATAATGACGAGGTCGCCGCCGGATTCCTTGAGAATTTTGCTGCCCAGCCCTGCCACCAGTGCCGACTCGTTGGCTTTGGCGTAGGAATTGGCTACGACGATGTCGGCATCACTCGGTGCCTCGCAGGCGTAGACTTTGCGGCCCATTTTCACGCCCTCGCGCTGGGCTTCAACCAGGTCGCCGCAGAAGAGGGCGATGGTGTCCCGGTCGATGTTCACCAGGGCGTTGATGGAGAAATCAAGCCCCGCCATGCGGGCGATTTCCTCCATGTCCA
>JBARQF010000034.1:0-2217 GCA_049643605.1 Dehalococcoidales bacterium | reverse complement strand
GCCACGCTTATTATCGGCACCGCCATGGCCATCAGGCTGGCTCGAGACCGGATAACACCAATGCTGCTGAGGGAGGGCATGATATGGGTTATTACCGTGCCGGTCAGCAGGGCGTGAACCATGAAGGTGGCGGCTATACGCCAGAAAGTGGCCGTCTTGAGCGCCTGCGTGGTTCTGATGTGTAGTTCTGTGGTTTGAGGTTCGGCGATGCTTGCGCCTGGCGAAATGGGAATATCTTTTCGGCCGTCGGGCTGGTAACCATACTGTTCAGGTCGGTGGCGGAATACGAAAGTGAGGGGCAGGACTAGGGCCACCATACCGGCGGCCAGAATGGCCATGGTCGTTCTCCAGTCAAGGGTATCAATGAGTTTAACGATTAAAGGCACAAGCAGCCCACTGAAACCATAGCCGGACATGGCGATAGCGCTGGCAATGCCTACCTTTAAACGGAACCAGTTGGCAATGGCAGTCATCAGCACGGTGAGGGTGGTGGCGCTCATACCCAGGGAGATAAGAGCGAAGGCACCGTAAAACGTGGCGAGAGATGTGGTTCGACTGAGCATGAACAGTCCCAGCGCGGTAATAAGCGCCCCGCCGAAGATAAGTCGGCGCGGGCCCAGACGGTCGGTCAACATCCCGGCAATTGGGGCAAACAGGCCGAGTTCGAGGCCGCGCAGGGAAGCAGCCAGGGAAATCTGCGTGTAACTCCAGCCCATTTCATTGGCGATTGGTTCAAAGATAGCCGTAAAGCCGTAAAAGACGACGCCACCGACGTACAATGCGATGAGGAAGGCAGCGCCTACTATCCACCACCCGTAAAATATCCTGGAGGGTTTCCAATTAAAGAACATGGTTGAATAATTGTATCACCAAAATCCTCAGTTGAGAAAAAGGTTTCAGGATAGTTATACCATAATCGTCGCTCTGGCGGCGAGTAAGAGCGCATAGACCATGCAGCCTGCCGGAAAGCAAGTCCGTACCCCGCTTTAACCAACGCCAATGCAGAAGAAGAGATTATTTAGGCCACGGGTGTTTCGCAATTTCCTTTTCGTTAAGCTCAATACCAATGCCCGGTTTTTTCGGCAGGTAGAGGTAACCGTCTCTTATATCCGGCAGCTCGGTGGTGATATCATCGCGCCAGGGAACGCTGTCAACGTCTGTCTCCATAATCTTGAAGTTGGGTATGGAGGCGCAGAAATGAGCATTCACGAATGTTGAGAGGTGGGTGTAGTAGTTATGGGGCGCCGTAACCATCTCGTATGCGTCGGCCAGGGCGGCCACGCGGCGCGATTCAATATATCCGTTCCAGGGCAGGTCAATCATGCAGACGTCCATGGCGTGCTTTTCCAGGTAGGGGAGATAACCCTTCATGGTGTACAGGCTTTCCCCGGAGCAGATGGGCACTTTGGTCGATTCCTTGACCTGGAGGAGCGCCGCCGGGTCGTATATATCCATTTCCAGCCACATCAGGTTATACGGTTCCACGACCCTGGCTATCTGAATGAAGCCGTCCGTCTTGAAGTTGAAGTTCAGGTCCAGGCAGAGGTCAACTTTATCTCCCACCGCTTTACGGAAAGTGCTCATCAGGCGGTCAATGGTTTTCAGTATACCGGTATCTATATTCTGTCCCATTGACCACAGCATACGGGGCGGCTCTCCGGGTGTGAGGATATTTGTTTTAAGCGCCGTATAGCCGTTGGCGGCTACTTCTTCGCCCAGGGCGGCGATATCATCATACGTTTTCAAAGCTGGCTTATCGGGGTAAAGCTCGGGGTTGCGGACACGGTAGGTGCCGCAATGAGACCAGTAAATGCGTATCTTATCGTTAATTGGGCCGCCGAAGAGTTCATAGAGCGGGACGTTCAGCGCCTTGGCCTTGATGTCCCACAGGGCGATTTCAATGCCGGCAATGGCCTTCTGGGCGATGCCGCCGGGGTTATGCTGAAAGCGGTGGCCCATCTCGCGGTAGAGCCTTTCCACGGCCCGCGGGTCCTTGCCGATGAGGCGTGGCTCCAGGTCCTTGACACAGCCGGCGACGCCAAACGCGGAGCTGTTATCCGTGCATTCACCGTAGCCGACCAGCCCTTCGTCGGTTTCCACCTTGACGAAGATAAAAGCCCGCCACCCCCCGTCGCAGAAAATGGGTGTTACTTTGGTAATCTTCATTCTTTAATCCTCCAAGACAGCCGATATTATACGCTTGCGTTTACCTGAATT
>JBARQF010000033.1:0-1981 GCA_049643605.1 Dehalococcoidales bacterium | reverse complement strand
GCCCATGTTTGTCGGCTGCCCCGGGGAGAACCTGAATGGCATCTATTCGGCCAATGAATTTCTCACGCGGGTCAACCTGATGAAGGCCTACCAGTTCCCCGACTACGACACCCCGGTCAGGATAGGCCGGAGGGTGGCGGTGATTGGAGGGGGCAACGTGGCTATGGACTCGGCGCGCTGTGCCCTGCGACTCGGCGCTGAAAAGGTGTATATCATCTACCGGCGTTCCGACGTGGAACTGCCTGCCCGGCGCGAGGAAGTGGAGAACGCTAAAGAGGAAGGCATCATCTTCAAATTGCTGACCAATCCCAAGCAGTTCATCGGCGATGAGCAGAACAACGTCTGCCAGATGGAATGTTACGAGATGGAGCTTGGTGAGCCCGATGAGAGCGGTCGGCGCCGGCCCATCGTGAAAGAGGGCAGCGAGTTCAAGATAGATGTTGACGTTGTCATCGTGGCACTGGGCACTACCCCCAACCCTCTTATCGCCCAGACGACGCCCGGCCTGGAAACGACAAAGCGGGGAACGGTGGTGGCCGATGAAGAGGCAGGTCAGACCAAGAAGGATAAGGTCTGGGCGGGCGGCGACATCGTCACCGGTTCCGCCACGGTCATCAGCGCCATGGGCGCCGGGAAAAGGGCGGCGGCGGATATAGACAAATATTTAAAGGGATAGTTGAGCCTGTATCCGGTTTGGAGAGTAGAAGAGGGGCATCACGCCCCTCTTCTCTTTTACCCCATAACCTGCCCGCCGAGCACGTTTATCTTTGTGCCGGTGACAAACGACGAGAGGTCGGAGGCAAAGTAGAGCACCGCGTTGGCAATATCCTGAGGCGTGCCCAGAAATTCTGTTTCCTCGCCACCCTTTCGGAATGGTATCGTCTTTTTAAGGGCTTCAATCTGTGTTGCACCGAAGGCGGCGCTTTTCGTCAGCACGGGTCCGGGGTTGACCACGTTGACGTTTATGCCGTACTTGCCCAGCCACCTGGCCGCCAGCATTGTCAGGCCTATGAGGCCGGCCTTGGAGGCTGAGTACGAGGGCGTGGAGAAGTAGCCGCCGTTTACGCCGGCCATCGAGCCGATGTTGATAATCCTCCCCGAGCGCTGCTCCATCATCGATTTGATGACTGCCCGAATGCAGTAGAAAACGCCCGACAGATTGGTGTTTATTTCCTCTGCCCAGAGCTCGTCGGTCATATCCAGGAAAGGGTTCATCTTGGCCGGGTCGTCCACGCTGACTGCCTTGGGGAGAGCCGCGGCGTTGTTCACCAGGATGTCTATTTTCCCCCAGGTATCGAGCACCTGCTGAGCGGAACGGTTGACCTGAGCACTATCCGATACGTTGACTTGCAGTGGCAGGACATCTCCCCTTTCTGCCCTTATTTCCCGGGCCGCCTGCTCCAGAGGCTCTGGTGTTCGTGACCATATTGATACTTTTGCGCCCTCTCTGACCAGGGTCATCGCAATCTCTTTGCCGATGCCCTTGCTCCCGCCGGTAACAATGGCGACCTTGTCTTTGACTAGCATCCTGCCTCCTTGAATCATCAGGTATCGCGTGAGAAAGAAAAGATTGGTTGATGGTTGTCTTGCGTAACCAGAATAATTTTATCAAATTATGAGATTTAAGTACAGCGCGCTAACCAAATGGTTGTCCTGACGTTATATATAGTGAAAGGTTACGGAGCAGGAGGTTGAAAATGACACAGGACAGGTCGCTGAGTATGTTGATGATGGCCTTGTTTGGTATCTCCGGCACGTTTATCCTGGTCTTTACCTGGCTGCAGCCCATGTCGGGAATGGAAAGAGTGCTGAGCACCGTTCTCGGAGCCATCGGGCTTGGCGTGGCCTTGAGTCGGGTTCCGCGGTTGAGACTGCCAAAAGCAGGGGCGGAAACGGAGACTGTCCCGGTCGAAGCTGAGGCCAGGGACTGAAGCCTGGTTTATTAAGCCGCCCGCTTTTTAATAGAGGGAAGTGATAGTTC
>JBARQF010000032.1:0-14910 GCA_049643605.1 Dehalococcoidales bacterium | reverse complement strand
CCACCGTGTTGATCGGCACTGTCCTGGCCGCCTGCGTGGGCATAATCGGCGCCTCGGTTACCATGCTGGCCCTTATTGCCCTTCCCGCCATGGTAAATCGGGGCTATGACAAAGCCCTGGCCAGTGGTTCGGTGTGTGCTGGCGGTACCCTGGGTATCGTTATTCCTCCCAGCATAATGCTGGTTCTTTACGGGCCAATGGCGGAAATTTCAGTGGGCAAACTGTTCATGGCCGCATTTATCCCCGGCCTGGTCCTCTCCGGTCTATACTGCATCTACATCACCGTTTACTGTCTGCTTCGACCAGAAAAAGCGCCGGTAGTGCCTGTTGAAGAAAGAAGGGTCTCCTTTCTCAAGAAAACGACCAAGCTGTTTACCTCTCTGGTGCCGCCGGTGATACTTGTCCTGTCCGTGCTGGGCAGTATCTTCTTCGGCGTAGCCCCGCCCACGGAAGCCGCCGCCGTGGGTGCCTTCGCCGCCATGCTTCTGGCTCTTGCCTACCGCCGGCTTAGCTTTAGAGCCCTCAGGGAGACGGCGTTCGAGACGCTGAAGGTTACCAGCAAGGTACTCTTCGTTGGCGTGTGCGCTTTCATGTTCGTTGGCGTTTTCCTGGGCCTGGGTGGTGGCAATGTGGTCAAGGACATGGTTTTAGCTTCACCCGGCGGGCGCTGGGGCGCCTTCGCCGTCATAATGTTCGTCGTCTTTATCCTCGGAATGTTTATCGATTGGCTCGGTATCATCTTCATCATGGTTCCCATCATAACCCCCATCGGTCCTGCCCTGGGTTTCGACACGCTGTGGCTTGCCATGATGATTTGTGTTAACCTTCAGATGTCCTTCTTAACGCCTCCTTTCGCCTACGCCATATTTTTCCTGCGTGGTGCGGCTCCCCCTGAGCTGGGAGTCACTACGGCTGATATCATCCGCGGCGTTATACCTTTTGTTATCCTCATTATGATTGGCCTTGGCCTGTGCGTGGCTTTCCCTCAACTAATCCTCTGGCTGCCGGCACAGATGATTAAATAGCACCGCCCGTCAAAATTGTCCTGAAAATCCGGGAAAGGAGTTGCTGCAATGGTCGACTTTTCCAACGAAATCGAGATGTTTGATACCATGCGCGACAAGCTCTACGCCTCGGTCATTTCCGACGTCGTAGACAGCCTTGGCGCACGAAATCAGGGAATGAGGCTCAACGTCCGCCCCATATATGAAGGCGCGATAGTGGTGGGACGTGCCTATCCCGTGCTTACGGCAGATGTCTACAAGTTTATTGACGACCCCTATGGGCCGGAGATTGACGCCGTCGATTCTCTAAAGCCCAACGATGTGATGGTGGTCTGCACCCAGCGCTCCACCCGCACCTGCTTCTGGGGGGAACTGCTCGCCACCGCCGCCCGTGCCCGCGGCGCCCGCGGCATCGTCGTTGACGGCACTGTCAGAGACGTTGCCCAGATCACCAAGATGAAATTCCCCACCTTTGCCACCGGAATATACATGGTTGATTCGGCGGGCAGGAGCATCGTCATCGACCACAACTGCCCGGTGGACTGCGGCGGGGTGCTGGTAAACCCCGGCGATATCATATTCGGCGACATCGATGGTGTGATAGTCATCCCCAAAGAAATGGAAAAAGAAGTCATACCGCTGGCCCTGGAAAAGGTGAGCAAGGAAGACCAGGTGCGTGAAGAACTGCTCAAGGGGTCACTGCTGCGTGACGTGTACAACAAGTACGGGGTCCTTTAGTTTAAGGCGTTAAAAACGTACTGCTATACACCCGGGAAGGAGTGAGCATTATGGCGATATCTGAGATTGCGGGAAAGGTGCAGACCGTACTGGGGGTGATTGAGGGCGAAGACCTCGGCGCCACCCTTATCCATGAGCACCTTTTTATTGACGGCAAATGCCTTTTCACCGAGCCTGAAGGCGCCAGCGAGCGCTCTCTGGCCTATGAGCCGGTGGACTGGCACAATCTCAGCTGGCTCCGCTACCATCCCTACGAGAATCTGGATAACATGCGCCTGCTGGACGAGCAGGAAGCCATCGATGAGGCCACGCTCTTCAAAAAGGCCGGCGGCGGTACAATCGTTGATGTCACCATCACCGGCATTGGCCGCGACCCGAAAGGCATCGCCCGTGTCTCGCGGGCAACCGGCCTGAATGTGGTCATGGGTTCAGGATATTACACCGCAAATAGCCTCGGTGCGGAGATGGCCGCCAGGACCGAGGAGGAGATTTCCGAAGAGATAATCAATGATATCACCGTTGGCGTTGGCGGCACCGGAATCCGCGCCGGACTCATCGGTGAGATTGGCTGCTCCTGGCCCCTGCACGATTATGAGCGTAAAACTCTGAAGGCAGCGGCTGTGGCCCAGCAGAAGACCGGCGCCTGCCTGAGCGTGCACCCGGGACGAAACCGAAAAGCACCGTTTGACGTGGTTGACATCCTCGAACAGGCCGGGGCAGACCTCAGCCGGGTTATTATCTGCCACATTGACGCCCGCATTCGCGACCATGAGGGACGCACACAGATGCTGCAAAAAGGCTGCGTCCTGGAATATGACCTCTGGGGATGGGAGGGCCATTTCCCCAGCTACTGGACGGCGGACGGCTACATGGACCTGCCCAACGACACGCAGCGTATCCACGAAATCCGCCGGCACATTGAGGAGGGATACCTGAACCAGATTGTCATGTCACATGATATCTGCGCCAAGACCAGACGGGCACGTTACGGCGGGTGGGGTTACGCTCACATATTGAATTACGTGGTCCCTATGATGCGCCAGAGAGGCATAACCCAGGAGCAAATCGATGCCATCATCATGGCAAACCCGAGAAGGCTCCTGACCTTTGTGTAGCTATTAATCTTAATCGCGCTTACTTTGGGGCGATAATTTTATTCTTCAGTACCCCTATGCCTTCGATTTCAACCTCGATAACGTCACCCATCTTGACCGGGCTGGCACCACCTTTCGGCGTACCCGTCCAGACCACATCACCGGGACGCAGGGTCAGAAACGCGGTGATATCCCGAATAAGCCTCGGCACACTGAATATCATGAGGCTGGTGTGGCTGTCCTGCCTCGTCTCCCCATTTACCCTTCCCTTGATGGCCACATTATGCGGGTCGATATCAGTAACCAGCCAGGGGCCAAGCGGCCCGGCGGTATCACAGGCCTTGGTCCGCATGAGGTCCAGGCCCTGGCTCTTTATAAACCAGTCTATCGCCGTGACATCATTGCCACAGGTATAACCCAGGACATAGTCCATCGCTTTCTCTTCCGGAACGTTCCTGGCCAGCTTTTTAATCACCAGGCACAGTTCAGCTTCATAGCGGAGGTCAGTGGATATGGCAGGATAGATGATATCGTCCGCTGGCCCGATTACGGTATTCGCCGGCTTGAAGAACAGGTTCGGTTCCTCTGGCACCGGCCAGTCCATCTCTTTGATGTGGTCCATGTAGTTCCGCCCGCAGGCCACACCTGTGGTTGGGTCCGCCGGTGCCAGCAGCCTGACATCCGATAGCTGGCACAGCTTCTTGCCCTGACCAAACTTCCCGTAAAGGTCGCCATCTAGCGCGAGTATGTTCTCACCTTCCAAAATGCCCCAGTTCACCTTACCCTGCCACTCAAAGCGTACAATTTTCATTCTGCCTCCTAAGAAATACTCATAATTATTCCACGTCAGGATACATCGGATTCTTACGGCGCGTCAATAATAGAGATAAGCCAAGCCCCTGTATGCTTCCCCTGAATATTTAATAATTTGCACTTCCAGAATGATTAACTCATAATTATAAATTATAATTATTAAATAACATTGTGTTCCCTGGGAGATAACCCATATCATTGTTGTTGGGATAGATGAAAAATGACTGATAGAAGTAATGCAAGGAGGCATATATGGTAGTATCCGCAGAGCAGGTCAAAAAAGTAGGCGTTATTGGCGCCGGGACCATGGGCCACGGCATCGCCCAAGCTTACGCCCAGGAAGGCTATCCGGTTGCCATCACCGATGTTGCCAAATCGGCATTAACCGGTGTGAAAGACAGGATAAAATTCAATCTTGATACGCTGGTACGCGAAGGTCTCATCCCGGAAAAAGAAATAGAAAATATTATGGGCAGGATAACTGTGGTCGACAGCCTGGAAAATGCGGTCCGTGATGCCGACCTTGTTACCGAAGTCGTCTTTGAAGACCTGCCCACCAAAACGGACATCTTTCACGAAATGGAGAAATTCTGTTCCCCGGAGTGCCTTCTGGCCAGCAATACCTCATCATTCCCGATGACCCAGATATCGTCACAGATGGAAAAGCCGGACAGGGCCATTGTGACGCACTGGATGAACCCGCCCTACCTAGTGCCACTGGTGGAAGTTGTGCCCGGAGAAAAGACATCGGAAGAGACCTATAAAACAGCCCACGAAATCCTGGTAAAGATAAAAAAGGTGCCGGTAAAAGTGCAGAAGGAAATCCTCGGCTTCCTCATCAACCGCATTCAGGAAGCGATGAACCGGGAGGTATACTATCTGCTGGAAATCGGCGCCGCCAGTGCCGAGGATATCGACCGCGCCGTGGTTACCAGCCTTGGCTTCCGCCTGGCGTTCCTGGGACCGCTGCTGGTGAGAGACCTCGCCGGCCTGGACGTCACCTGCAAGGTGGATGAAATCCTGTACGATGAGCTCAACTCCTCGACACAGGTTAACAAAATGCTCAAAGGCATGGTTGACCGCGGCGAGTATGGCGCCAAGACCGGAAAAGGCTTCTTCTCCTACACGCCGGAATCGCTTGCTGAACTTATTAAGGAGCGCGACCGTAGGTTCATCCATCTGCTGCAGGAGCTTTATTCCCAGCCGTAGAGCTAGTCTTTTACCGGAATGTTGGCAGCGTCCCGGCTTAGAATGCCTTTATAATAGAGCCGGATAACGCCCTTATCGAGCGCTTCCTTGTAGGCGCTGGGAAAGGGCAGAATCCCCGTTGGCACGATGTCCACGCCGACCAGGTGATAGGCATGCCAGTATACCTCCGTACAGAGAAATGACGTATCGGGCCTGTAACGGAAGTCCTGAGCACGTAATTTGCGAAATAGTCTTTCTTTAATCAGGTTTCGTATAAGGACCCACGGCAGCTGGGCCATCACGGATATAATAAGAAAGAAATCATAAGGACATTTGCCGAACCGGATAAGTTCCAGGGGTGCCCGTTTCGCCGTTGCCGGGTCTATGGCATTGACCATATAGATTTCCACATCTATGCCTTCATACTCGGCAAAGAGATAGCCATGCCGAATACCCTTGCCGAAAAGTCCGATATGGATGCTTTCGATGAATTCATAGTCATCGACTTCCGGCACATAGCCTCTTATCAGAACATGGTGCACGCGGTCGGTGCGCGGACTGAAGAAGTTTTCCAGAAACCAGCCGGTAACTCCCTTCTTCTTGGTCGCCACACAGGCACCTGCAGGAATCTCGAACATAAGCCAGCCCGATGTCCTTTCCTATTAGTTACCATTAAATTATGTATTTTGACCGCTTTTTGTCAAGGAAAAGGCGCTGGATTAGTCTTCGCTGTCTAATGACTATTACGTCTGAAAAGTCGCCAACAATCAGAGGCTTGTTTGCCTCCTCCAAAGACGTGGAATCCACATTGGCACTTCCCTCATATATTGCTCATACTCCTCGCCAAAGCGTTCAAGCAGCAGCTTTTCTTCGTAGCGCGATATGTAATACAAAAATCCGATCGCAATAATCCATACCACAGCCGCCACCAGTGACATACTCATCATCAGAAAACCAAGATAAAGCAGAATTTCGCTCAGGTATATTGGATGGCGAATGAAATTGAACACGCTCTTTCTTATCACACCGGGTGTTTGTCTCTCTTCGCCAAACACGATAGACAGGCCCTTCCGTGCCAGGTAGCCCGATAGTAAAAATAGCACGATTCCAACCGGTATCCTGATGCCAAGTGACACGTACTGGTTCAGAAAAGTTGTGTACTTAAAAAAGAACGTGTCGGCGAACCACGCCGCCAAAAACAGGCAGGCGAACAATATCTGCCCGGCATCACCGACTTTGTGCTCGCCAGGAAGGTCATCCCGCTGTTGCCTTGCTTCCCTCTTCCCATGCAGGGATTTCATGTTATCCTCTCTCCTGCCCCTCGTCTAATGCAGGAATAGGCACTAACAATTATTAATATACTAGCTTTGAATCGAGTAACGCTATTTATTTTCCTTTGCGGGCCGCCGCGGCTGCCAATGGCGCCACAGCCAGCCAGAGAGTGACGGTCATCAGCATGGACAGCGTATAGCTGATGCTGACCAGACCAATCTTCGGGGCGATAACTCCCCAGAGAAGCATGAAGAAAAAGGAACTGAGAAAAAAACCTGGTATCGCCGCCAGTATGGTAAAGTAACCCATCTTATACCTCTTTTTCTTTTTCTATTTCTTTTAATCTAAGGTCTACCCATGTATCCACACCCAGATGTGCCGCCTCCCTCAAGTCCATCAGAGCTTCCTCCGGCGTCCTGCCCAGACTTATCACCAGTGGTTCCCAGATGATAAAGTGACTCCCGGTTTCCCGGTCATATTCAATTTCAATGTTCTGCTGCCCTGACACCACGCTTCCTCACTCTTCTTCCATTATGGTCTCTATTTCACTGTAGGCGCGGGAGACAACATCACGGACGCGCTTCATTTTTTCGGGGTCAGTATGGTGAAAGCGGCCCATCAGTTTTCCCAGCCGGGCCCACTTCTTGCGGGCCTGCCCCATATCGCCCATACTCTCCGGGTTCCAGCGATGTTTCATCTGGCTTCTAACTTCATCGGCAGAATCTTTTCTCTCCACCAGGAACTGGCAGCCTTCATCGGTAATCGTATAGACCTTCTTTCCGTCCTGCTCGGCAGCGCTGGCATAACCCATTTCCTCGAGCATCTGCAGCGTGGGATAGACAGCCCCCGCGCTGGGAGTGTAGAAGCCAAAAGAGCGTTCCTCAAGCGCCCGGATAATCTCATAGCCATAACAAGGTTTTTCCTTCAAAAGGTCCAGTATGACATATTTTAGGTCGCCTTTCTGAAAGGGGCTTCCTCGCCCCCGTTCTCCATGCATAACTCGTTGTCTGAAAAACATGATTTCCTCCGTATCTATATGATATATCCAGTCATATCACGATATATCTTGATATATTTTAATAATTATGACCCT
The DNA here is from genome assembly GCA_049643605.1 of Dehalococcoidales bacterium. Classification (GTDB taxonomy): domain Bacteria; phylum Chloroflexota; class Dehalococcoidia; order Dehalococcoidales; family RBG-16-60-22; genus E44-bin89. Next base: position 7,708 of record JBARQF010000032.1, on the reverse strand, counting down.
TCTTGTCAAGTGTTTTGTAAATATTTTTTGGCGAATATTTATGAAACCCAGGGCACTAATGGAGGAGGAAATTTGATTACTGCCGGATTTATACTTCTTCCCGCCATTCTGTGATGCGAGAAGACCAGATACGACCGACCGCCTTCTCCAGTATTTCCCGGCGGGGGTCCGGCACATCGAGCGGTGGTAAAATACGGTCTTCAAACAATTTCAGTAAGGGGCAATGTTTCTGCATCTGCATTACGGTCTGGCGGGGGCCTCCATAGACCACGTAGTCAATCAGTTTAGCCCGCGATTCCAACTGCTCCCGCGCGTGAAGGCATACCCTGTCCAGAAATTCCGCCGCCTGGTTTTCCCGACGCCGTTGAAATCGCTGCTGCGAGGAACCACCCTTTTTATGCCGCCCGTGCACCAGTCCCGTCCCTACCTTGCTCGTAACGAGCTTCTCACCCCGGCACAGCCCCACCGCGTAGGCACCAAGATGCACCAGAATCAGACCAATCGTGTAATCAACCTTGAGCAGACTGGCCAGCGGCCCGGTGGCAAATCCGCCGAACACGGCTTGCTCTCGCAGCGGGAAAGGAGGCGAAACCAGGTGCTTCTTTTGTCCACCCCAGAACAGCACCGCTCCGTTTTTTGAACCGGCAATCATGCCCGCCAGCTCTTCCGGGAAGATTGATTCACTGTCAGCATTCCGCAGTACTTGCTTAATGCCGTCTGCAGACAGTCCCGCGGGCAGGTAGACGGTGCGGGCCGCAACATCGCCGGTATTCTCCAGCTCGCCCAGAAGCTCCAGCATTTTAACGCGACGCAGATAATATGTATCCGATATCAATGCCGGCAATCCTTTTTATACTATGAAAATAAGTTATGCGGAGCTACAGGCTGACCATGGTAGCGCCATCGCCGCCTTCATCGTGCTTGCCGGTGCGGAAAGACTTGACCAGCGGGTGGGCGGCCAGGAAATCCCGCACAATCTGGCGCACCGTGCCGCCACCGATTCCGTGTACGACCCTGACCTCGTTGAGGTTGGCGAGCACCGCATCATTGAGGTAGATATCAAGCGCCACCTCCACTTCATCGGCCCGTTTGCCGCGAAGGTCAAGCTCGGTCGATATCACCTTTGTTGCCGTCCGCACCACGGCACCCCGTGTACGCGCTGGTTTTGGCTCGGCCACCTTTTCGACATTTTCAAGACCGATTTTGAGCTTGAGCTGCCCTGCCTGGACCTCGACCTCCTGTGTATCTTCAAAAACGGACAGTACCGTGGCCTGCAGCCCGATATCTTTTAAATATACGACGTCACCGGTTGAAATGCGCTGCTCCGGTTCCGTCTCACCGGCCTTTGGCGTCCACGCCTCGCTGCTCAGTTGCTCGCGAGCCCCGGCCAGCGCCTTCTTTGCCTGTTCGAGCCTCTCCCGGGTCATTTCCCGCCGCAGCTCCGAATTTGCCTGACGAATTTGCCGGTGCAGCTCAGCGGCTTCTCTGACAATCCCGTCCCTGGCCTCCTGCATCACCGCCCGCTCTTCTTCCTTCAAGCGCTCCAGCCGGTTTTTAATATCGGCGTTCTGCGCCTCCACCTCATTTCGCTCATTTTCCAGGGCAGTACGAAGTTCCCCTGTTTTCTGCTTCTCAACCATCAGGTCGCCCAGCAGCGATTCCAGTTCCAGAGTCCCTTTGGACAGCATATTCCTGGCCTTGTCAACGATTTCCGGCGGGACGCCAAGTCGCGCAGCGGTAGCCAGAGCGTTGCTGCCGCCGGGTATGCCCACGGTCAGGTGATAGGTCGGCGCAAATGTCGCCGGGTCAAAGTCAAAGGAAGCGTTCTGCACCCCGGAAGTGGTATGGGCAAACGCCTTCAGGTCGCCATAATGAGTGGTGGCGACGGTCAGGATTTTTCGGTTCAGAAAGTGAAGCAGTACGGAACGGGCCAGGGCTGAGCCCTCGGTCGGGTCGGTACTTGTTCCCAGTTCATCGAGGAGCACCAGGCTGCACGTAGTGGCATTCCGTATAATGCGGACAATATTGCCAACATGCCAGCTGAAAGTGGACAGCGTCTGCTCGATGCTCTGCTCATCACCGATGTCGGCAAAGACGCCATCGAAGACGGGCAGGCATGTTTCCGGCGAAGCGGGAACAGGTATACCCGCCTGTGCCATCAGACTGAACAACCCGATGGTTTTGAGCGCCACCGTTTTGCCGCCGGTATTGGGGCCGGTGATGACCAGGATGGAGAAATCGCGGCCTATTTCCAACGATAGCGGCACCGCCTTCTCCTCTAGCAGGGGGTGCCTGGCCTCAACCAGTCTTATCACCGCCTCTTCAGTGTTTTCTTTTTTCGCCCCGTTGATATCTATAAGTACCGGCTCACAGGCTCTCACCACGCGGGCATACCTTGCTTTGGCCAAAGCCAGGTCCAGTTCCGCCATCCTTTCGATGCTTAGAGAAAGCTCCATCTCGTATCCGCCCACCCCGGCGCTGAGCTTCCGCAGTATTCTTTCCACCTCACGCTTTTCCTCATTCACCAGCTCACGGACGGTATTCCCCAGCTCCATGGTCGACCAGGGTTCCACAAATACGGTGGCCCCGGTGTTGGACACGTCGTGGGTGATGCCTTTTATCTCCTTCCTCATCTCCACCCTGACCGGGATAACGTACCGGCCTTCCCGCTCGGTGATTATCGGTTCCTGGATTATCTTGTTTCCGCGCGGCGACCTTATGATTGCCTCCAGACGGCTCCACAAATGCTCCCGTTCCTCTCTTAGCTGCTTCCTGGTTGCGGCCAGCTCCGGTGATGCCCGGTCGAGCACGTCGCCACTGGGGGAAATACAGCGGGCGATTTCCTTCTCGATTAAACGCAGTTCTACTATGTCACTGGCAATCTTCCAGAGCCGGGGCAGTTCTTCGGACACCGTGTGCAGGTAGCTGCGTGTCTGACGCATGGCAGCGAGAGTTTGCTGAAGCTCGACCAGGCTTTTCGGCTCGAGGATTCCCTCCAGCGACGCCATCTTTACGGCTTCCCGTATGTCAGAAACGCCACCGATGGAAAAGCCCGGTTCCAGGTCAAGGAGCTGCCGTGCCTCTGCGGACTGGCTGAGCCGCAGCGCAATCTGTTCGTAATCAGTCAGCGGCTTCAGCCCCAATGCCAGGTCGTGGCTGGCCGAAAAAGAGGTGTAACCCGCCAAGATTGTTGCTATCTGTGAAAACTCCAGTATTTCCAGGGTTTTTTCATCCATTTGCATTCCTCGCACGCACTGTTAGATTATAACACGAGAAGGCCGACAAGTAATTTGACTGCGCCCACCCCGTAGTTTACGATTGAAGAAATGAAAGACAGGGTATCCATTGTCAGTGCCGGGGAAATCGGCGTTGAAGCTGCCGTGCGCCAGGCCGTAGAACTGGCCGGCGGCCTGCCGGAGTTAATCACACCCCGCTCCAGAGTGCTGATAAAGCCCAACCTCTGTCGCCCCGAACCATCGGGCACGGGAATAACCACCGATTGTCGTGTTACCGAGGCGGTTACCAGGCTCGTGCTGGAGCTCAAGCCAAAGTCAGTGGTAATCGGCGAGGGTGCCGGTGCCGGCTATGATTTCAGCGGCAGCACCAGCACGGAGGAAGCCTTCCGGGTTTCGGGCACGGCTGATGTCGCCGCCCGGCTTGGCGTTGAGCTGCGCAACCTCAACCGCGACGAATGGGAGGAAGTGTCCGTAAAAAAACCTTACATCATGGACAGGGTAAAAATCGCCCGCACCGCACTGGAGAGCGATGTTACCATCAGTATTCCCGTCATCAAAACCCACCAAAGGACTCTGGTTACGCTGAGTCTGAAGAATACTAAAGGCGTCCTGCCCGGCGCCGAAAAGAGGAAAACGCATGCCCTGGGTCTGGATAAGGCCATTGCCGACCTGAATTCAGTGGCGAAACCAGGCTACGTGGTAGTCGATGGCCTGGTGGGAATGCAGGGGCTGTGGGCATACCCTCAAGATAAAGTCGAGCCGGGGCTTATTCTGGCCGGCAAAGAGCCGTATGCGGTCGATACGGTGGGAACTTACCTGATGGGGTTCAGCCCTTCCCAGGTGATGCACCTGCAGTATTTCGCCGCCCGACAAAGGAAAAAGGCTGACCTTGAGCATATTGACGTTGTTGGCGAACCTCTTGAGGCACACAGGCAAAACTTCAAGTCCGGCTGGGAAGTATTCCGGGAGCGATACCCGGGTGTCCACATCATCGAGGGTAAATCGGCCTGCAGCGGCTGCAACGGAGAACTGATTGGCGCTCTCACGGCGATAAATAGTTACGGCGACCGCCGCGCTCTGGACGGGCTGACCGTCGTACTGGGCAACGCCCGGCGGGATGAGGTTACCGTGACTGAAAAGACGGTTATCCTGGGTAAATGCGCCCGATATCTGGCCCGCCTCGGCCTCTTTGTCAAGGGCTGTCCGCCCATGTACGATGATATTACCAGGGCTATCTGTCGCACCGTCGGCGCCGACGCGGATATAGTTATCACTTCCCTCGAACGCGAACGCAATCGCCGCTGGGACGAGACAGAACACCTGCTTGCCAGGTAACGCCCGTTTAAGAATGGCCGGCGCGGTGACCGCACGGATTACTTCTTGAGCAGGTCGGAACAGTCCACCTTCTCGTACTCGCTCTGACAGGGATAGCCCCTGGCGACATACATCGCCGGCTCATTCAAATCCATGATGGCGGAGTACAGGGTAACCCACTGCTTGATGCCATCGACGCGGTCATCCAGATGGCGACAGATGGAATTGGGCTGGCTGAAGTGGTCCCGGAAGACCCGCTGAAAGCTGTTGACGTCAATATGCCCCTTTTCCGGCTCCAGCAGATGCCTGGCCCGCTGGTCGCGGAGAAGCGTATCGGGGTATATCGATTTTAGCATATCGGCGAAGTCCTCCCGACCTTTCAGAGCGACAAAGTGATTGCTGTGGGTAAGGACGCCGTCCTCGGGATACAAAAAGCCCACATCCACCGGCGACATCTCCAGACTTACGGCCTCACCATCGCGGTGGGCAATGAAAAAATTGCCTGATACCATGGGCTTCACCTGAAAAACTGCTCCCAGGGCCTGACTGAAGCTCTCCGAATTCAATATCCGCCGCATGGTTAAGAGACACGGCATTGAAGCGCCGAAGGCGTCCCGGCTTGACGCCAGGCCATTGAAACAGGCACCGATTCCGACTGAGTTCATGCCGCGGTGGGCCAGTATTCCTGCCTCTGGCTGGGTTATCACAGACGGTTTCCCCGTTTGCTCAGCTTTCAGAATGACGTTGAACTCCTGAAACCGGGGCAGCCAGTCCCAGGTCTGGCCGATTAATGTATGCCCATCCCTTGTTACCGGCGGCAGTGAGGATACTGAGGTACACCCGCCACCTTGATACAGCGAAGCGAGACCGAGAGCAAAGTTGATTTCATAGCGGGCATTTATGGCGATTATTTCATCAAGCGGCAGCTCGGCGCCCTTGGCCACCCCCTCCAGCTCCTCCAGTATATCGGCATCATAACCACCGATAACCTCTACCAACGCGTGGCTCTTTTCCAGAATTGCCTTGCGTTCGGCTCCCCACAGGGTGCGCCACATATCAAAGTAGACTGCAACGTTCTGCTGGATTATTTTCCGCGCCTGGGTGCCGTATTGCTGACCACACTCGAAAGGTTTGCCCTTGACCGAAATTACCGGTGGCAGCATGGTTTTGGCTCCCTCCCAAAATCGACGGGTTCAGGCTACCCTTCGGTTATCTGCCTTCATGATAACCCGTTGCCCAGCGAATTTTCTATCGGCGTGCTGACGTACTTTTCCATAACCTTGCGGAAGTGATATCCGTAGACACTCATGGTTATTGATATCGGCAATTTCCGCGGGTACTTCATTAACGTCAGCAAAAACAGTCTCCAGTAGTATCTCCGACCTTTTTCCCTGAAGCCCAGGAACCAGATGGATTTCAGGAACGCCCCCAGTTCGTAGGAATGGACCTTGTTCTTCCTGATAGCCGGCCGGTACTCTTTCATAAATGTCTTGACCCGCTCGTAGTACTGTTTTGGTGAATAAATTGTGGACAGGATGTGCTTGTAGCCATTTATGAGAGTGGCCGAGTTCATCTTGGGAATGAAGTTAAGGGAAATATCATTGTTGTCACCGGTAAACGCTCGAACCAAGCGATTTTCTTTCTTGAGCCGCTGGTGCAGCCTGGTACCGGTCGGAGCATTAAGCAGGCCCACCATCGCCGTGACGATACCGCTCTTCTGAATGAAATCTATCTGTCTTCTAAAGATAGAAAGTGGGTCGCTGTCAAAGCCAACGATAAAGCCCCCCTGCACTTCCAGACCGTAATTCTGTATCTTTTTCACCGAAGCCACAAGGTCGCGATTCCGATTCTGCGTTTTATTGCATTCCGCCAGACTCTCCTCGTTTGGCGTCTCAATGCCGACAAATACCCGGTCGAAACCGGCTGCCACCATCATCCCCAGCAGCGACTCGTCATCCGCCAGGTTTATCGAAGCCTCCGTGGAGAGGACAAAGGGATATTTTTTAGCCTTCTGCCATTTAATTACGGCCGGCAGAATCTCCTCTTTCAACTTTTTCTTGTTCCCGATGAAGTTATCATCGACGAAAAACACCCCGGAACGCCATCCGCTACTATACAGCGCCTCCAGTTCGGCAATTACCTGCTCCCCGCTTTTGGTCCTCGGCCGGTGTCCGTTCAAGATAATGATATCGCAGAACTCACAGTTGAATGGACAGCCTCTGGAATACTGGAGGCTCATTGAAGAATACTGTTTCTTGTTGATTAGCGACCAGAGCGGGGTGGGAGTTTCCCAGATTTCCGGTCGCACTTTCGATAGATAAACACGCTGCGGTTTCCCCTCTGCCAGGTCTTTAATAAACAGCGGCAGGGTCACCTCGGCTTCGCCGAGCACCAGGTGGTCCACCTCCCGGAATTCGCGGTATCCGGTGGTGAAGAGAGGGCCACCGGCCACCGTCCTGGTTCCCAGATTCTGACAGCGCTTGATTACTTCCTTTACCGAATCAGCCTGCACCACCATGGCACTGATAAAGACAAAGTCGGCCCACCCTATGTCCTCATCGGTGAGCTGGCTCACATTCATGTCGATAAGTTTCTTCTCCCACTCACCGGGGAGCATTGCCGCCACCGTTAAAAGGCCCAGCGGAGGGAAGGACGCCTTCTTGGAGACGAATTTCAGGGCGTACCGGAAGCTCCAGAAAGTGTCCGGGTATTGCGGATAGACCAGCAGTATCTTCATATTATCTGACTGTACCTGCGGGCGAATATCGGGTTTAATATATATTATATCAGCTTTCCCTCTTAATGTAACGCTTACTCACTCTATCGGCGCATATATCTCCGTCAGCCGTTCCTCTTTGGGAACCTCAAATGGGTCGTTCAAATATACCTCTCTGGTCGGCCCGGCCATTCATTGGACTTATTATGACCGCCTTGGCTATAATTGTTATGCTTACAGGACTGGCCGTCTGACTAAAGAGTGTTATAATTGAACAAAGCCTTAGCAAAAGGAGGGGAATTTCATGAAAATTGACCCGGAACTGTGCATCGTCTGTGAGGCCTGTCTGCCCTACTGCCCGATGGCAGCCATCATCATGAAGGATGATATGGCCGTCATTGATGAGGACGAGTGCGTGGACTGCAATGTCTGCCTCAAGTCG
>JBARQF010000031.1:0-2040 GCA_049643605.1 Dehalococcoidales bacterium | reverse complement strand
CTCTACAGCAAGGTGGGGCCGCACTATTACCAGCGTATAGATGCCGAGTTTCCGGCGGCAGAGCGCCAGACGATTATCAATCGACTGCGCGATAATCCTCCGGAAGCAATCGAAAAGGTGAAGGTGGCTAAAATAGATACCGCCGACGGCTTCCGGCACATTCTGGAGGATAATAGCTGGCTGCTGGTCAGGTTTTCCGGCACGGAGCCAGTGCTCCGCATCTACGCCGAGAGCAGCTCTGACGCCAGAGTGAAAAAGCTGCTGGAAGCGGGGAAGAAATTGGCGGGGGTTAAATAGACCACAATAGAATACGTCATATACAGATACTATGGTATAAAAAGAGAGGGGCTTAAAAAACCCCTCTCATATTTATTGGTGCCGCTAACTTGCCGCTTAACGTTTGGTGTACTGAGGTGCTTTGCGTGCCCGCTTGAGACCGGGCTTCTTTCTCTCCTTCACCCGCGGGTCGCGGGTAAGCAGGCCATTCTGGCGCAGGATGGGCTTAAGGTGTTCCTCCGCTAAAATAAGCGCGCGCGCAATGCCCAGCGAGATAGCCCCGCTCTGGCCGGTGACGCCGCCTCCATTCACCTTGACCATGGCATTGTATTTGCTCAGGCTTTCCGTGACCACAAGAGGTTGCAGTATCGCGCGACGGTGTTCCAGGCTGGGGAACAACTCTTCATAGGGCACGCCATTGATGATTATGGCGCCATTGCCCGGCATAATTCTTACCTGAGCTACCGATGACTTTCTCCGTCCGGTGCCGTGAAAATAAGACTGTTTTGTTGCCATTTAGCTTACCCTCTATTCTCCTGTCTTTGGCTCGGTGCCGGATGACTGTGCTACCTGCGAGAGGTGCGGGTGCGAATCACCGGCATAAACCCTGAGTTTCTTCCGTATCTGGGCGCCCAGTCGTGTATGTGGCAGCATGCCCTTGACGGCGTGTTCGATAACTCGTGTTGGGTTATCCTGCATCATTTTTTCCAGAGATATGCTTTTGAACCCTCCGGGGTAGTCGGAATGTCGGTAGTACTGCTTCTGCTTCAGCTTATTGCCTGTAACCTGTACTTTTTCGGCATTGATTACGACAACGTTGTCGCCGGTATCAAGGTTGGGGCTGAAAGTGGGCTTGTGTTTGCCCATGAGCAGTGTGGCGGCTTCCGTGGCCAGCTTGCCCAGCGTCCTGCCGGAAGCATCAATCACGTGCCACTTTCGCTCAATGTCTTTGATTTTGGTGCTGTAGGTTTTCAATTACGCAGTTCCTCCCAGGAATGTGGATAGTTCACCTGCATCAGGCACAGCCCGCGAGCAGGGGCGGTTGGCCCTGCCGACCCGGGCGTCCTCGCTTCTAATATACTACGAAATTCGTCGGCTGTCATCTTTCCCAGGCCAACCCTGAGGAGTGCCCCAACGGTATTCCGCACCTGGTGGGGCAGAAATGAGCTGGCGGTGATACGAAAAGTAACCAGGTCGCCATCCTTAATCACCTCGGCCTGGTGGACACGGCGCACCGTGCTTTTTATCCGGCTTTCCAGAGCCGTGGCGAATGAGGCGAAATCATGCTCGCCGATGAGGTGCTGACAGGCTTCATTCATCGCCGTAATGTCCAGCCTGCCCGGAACATGATGGGCAAAGCGGTGCCGAATAGGGGAGCGGGCGGCTCGATTCAGTATAAGATAATGGTACTCACGGCTCACCGCATTGCGGCGGACGTTAACGGTATCGCTGACTCTGAAAGCAGCGCTCACGGCGATATCATCAGGCAGATAGTGATTCAGGCCGCCAATGAACGCACGTTCTGGTAGCGATGACGTCGTGCGGAGGCTAACCACCTGCTCCCGGGCATGTACGCCGGTGTCGGTGCGACTGGCGGCCAGCACACGGACTTTTTCCCCGGTCAGCTTCAGCAATGCCGACTCAACCTCGCCCTGAACGGTGGGCTGGCTGGCCTGCAGCTGAAAGCCGTAGTAATTTGTGCCGTCATATTCCATAATCAGTACCATCTTGGTGTGCTCTGCCAAGCTGACAAACCCCTTATGG
>JBARQF010000030.1:0-6564 GCA_049643605.1 Dehalococcoidales bacterium | reverse complement strand
AGCCTATAGCGGGGCTTCTGGAATTAAATCGGAAAAAGAACGGTTAGTCTCTGGCTAACGTTTTGTTACCCTTCTTCTATGCGCCGTCTCCGCCACTCTAAGGCGTGCCAGCGAACGGCGGAGCGATGCTTCTGCCCGCGCACCATCAATGCCAAGTTCACGCTCCTGGGACAGTCTCTCCTGAGCACGACTCCTGGCCGCCTCCGCCCTCTCCACATCGATGTCATCCGCGCGCTCAGCAGTATCAGCCAGAACAACCACTTTATCCGGACGCACTTCAAGGAAGCCGCCTGATATCACCAGTGATACCTCTTCAGAACCCTTTTTTATCCGCAGCTCGCCGGGTAGCAAAGCCGTCATCAATGGGGTGTGGTGGGGCAGTATCCCGAGCTGACCTTCAAAGCCGGGAGCAACCACCATGTCCACGCTGTCGGAATAGACCATACGCTCTGCGGTTACGACATCGAGCCTGATATCGGACATCGCCTATTTCTCCGCCTCCTTCGTTTCTTCCTCAGTTCCAGCTTCGATTTCTTCGGCGGCTTCCGCCTTTTTCTTAGCTTCTTCCGCTTTCTTCTCTACTTCTTCTTCTTCCTTTTCCTCTTCCGCCTCTCCCACTGCTTCTTCCTCTTCCGGTTTTTTCTCTTCCTCATCCTCCCCCACCGGTTCCTCTTTTTCCTCCGATTCCTCACCGCTAATTTTTATCGTTTTGGCCTGCTTCACCACTTCATCGATGGTGCCTACCATGTAAAACGCCTGCTCCGGCAGGTCGTCATACTTGCCGTCAAGTATCTCCCTGAAACCGCGCACTGTCTCCTTTATCGGCACGTACTTGCCCTCCCGGCCGGTGAACACCTCGGTGACAAACATCGGCTGCGACAGAAAACGCTGGATACGCCGCGCCCGGCCCACGACAAGCTTATCTTCCTCACTAAGCTCCTCGATACCCAGTATGGCAATGATATCCTGGAGGTCCTTATAACGCTGCAGCACCCGCTGCACTTCGCGGGCGACCTGATAATGCTCGTCGCCAACCACCGCCGGCGTCAGGATGCGTGATGTCGAAACCAGGGGGTCAACCGCGGGATAAAGTCCCTGCTCGGCAATCGACCTCTCCAGCGCAATCACCGCATCAAGGTGACCGAATGTAGCCACCACTCCCGGGTCGGTGTAGTCATCCGCCGGAACATAGATAGCCTGGAAAGAGGTAATCGAGCCGTTTTTGGTGGAGGTAATCCTCTCCTCCAGCGCGCCCATTTCCGTGGCCAGGGTCGGCTGGTAGCCCACGGCCGAGGGCATGCGCCCCAGCAGCGCGGAAACTTCCATGCCGGCCAGGGTATAGCGGTAGATATTATCGATAAAGAGCAGCACGTCCTGCTTTTCAACGTCGCGAAAGTATTCCGCCATGGTCAGCCCCGTGAGCCCGATACGGAGGCGAACGCCCGGAGGCTCATTCATCTGCCCGAAAACGAGCACGGTTTTGTCAATGACGCCTGATTCCCTCATCTCGTGCCACAGGTCGTTGCCTTCTCGCGACCGCTCACCGATGCCGGTGAACACGGAAAAACCGCCATGCACGGTGGCTATGTTGCGTATCAGCTCCATGATAATCACCGTCTTGCCCACGCCGGCGCCTCCATAGGCGCCGATTTTACCCCCTTTGATAAACGGGGTAATCAGGTCAATTACCTTGAGGCCTGTTTCCAGCATCTCGGTACTTGTTGACTGCTCTTCAAGCGACGGTGGCAAGCGGTGTATCGGCCAGTGCTCCTTCGCCTTCACGATGCCGAGGTTATCCAGAGGCTCGCCCATGACGTCAAACAGGCGCCCCAGTGTGGCTTTTCCTACCGGTACCATGAGCGCCGCGCCGGTATCCACCACCTCAGCGCCGCGCCCCAGACCATCGGTGGGTGATAGCGCCAGACACCTGACCCAGTTATTGCCCATATGCTCCTGGACTTCAAGTACCACCTTGCTGCCATCGGTATTAATCTCAACCGCATTATAAAGTGCCGGTAATTTGTCGGGTGGGAATTCAACATCAACCACCGTTCCGATTACCTGAGTCACTTTACCTTTTGCCATTGTAACCTCCTCGGCTAAGTCAGAGCTTCCACGCCGCCGGCGATGTCCAGAAGCTCTCTGGTAATCGCCTCCTGGCGGGCTTTATTGTAAAGCAGGGTCAAATCATCAATAAGCTCACTGGCATTATCCGTCGCGTTTTTCATGGCCACCATCCGCGCCGACTGCTCGCTGGCGATGGACTCCAGAATAGCATGGTAAACTTCCATTTCAACGAAGCGGGTCAGAAGGTTGCCCAACACGACATCAGGTCCCGGCTCATAGATATAGTCCACGTTCTGCGCTGCCGGGATACTGGCCGGTTCCACCGGGAGCAGTTGCTGCACGCAGGGATTCTGGACCATCGTAGAGACAAATCGTGCGTAGACCAGACAGACCAGGTCGAAAGCACCCTGGCTGTAATCTTCAATCACAATGCGTGAAATGGGCAGCGTATCTATCAGGCTGGGGCGGTCACCGAGATGGCTGAATTCAGCCAGTACCTGTGTGTCACAGCGACGTATAAATTCAAGCCCCTTACGCCCAACAGCGATAACGGTAGCCGGTACCTTCTTCTCCAGCATATAGCTGGCAATGGTGCGATTGAGGTTGCCGACGAGCCCACCGCACAGGCCACGGTCAGGCGTAATATGAACCAGGGCAATTTTATTTATCGGACGCCGCTGCAGCAGCGGATGCGGCTCCCGGCCAGCTTCGGTTAAAGCGGCCAGGTTAGCAATGACCTGTTGGATTTTCTCCGCATAAGGTCTGCCGGCCAGACCACGCTCCTGCGCCCGCCTCATCTTGGAAGCGGCAATCATCTCCATCGCTCTGGTTATTTTGGCCGTGCTCCTTACACCCCGTATTCGTCGCTTTATTACCCGTATATCAGCCAACCCTGGCCTCCAATTACCTAAAGGTCCATCGCTTTATAAACGTCGTTACGCCCTAACCCCGGACATGCTGGAATATTTCAGGATAATTCTGTTCTTTAAACTCTTTAATTGCCTTGATTAAGAGCTTTTCCGTCTTCGAATCAATCTCTTTATCTCTGGCAATAGATTTAACCATCTCAGGATGATTTTCATCCATAAATTGATAGAACCTGGATTCGAAAAGGGCCACTTTGTCTATAGCAATATCATCAAGATAGCCATTGACAACGGTATAGAGAATCATGACCTGCCTCTCCAGCAACACAGGCACGAACTCGGGCTGCTTCAGAACCTCAGTGAGCCGCTGCCCCCGTTCCAGCTGGGACTTTGTCGCCTTGTCCAGCTCCCCGGTGCCGAACTGCGCGAAAGCAGCCAGTTCACGGTACTGGGCCAGCTCCAGACGCAGCTTACCGGCCACCTGTCTCATCGCCTGAGTCTGGGCTTTACCCCCGACGCGAGATACCGATAAGCCCACATTCAACGCCGGCCTGGTACCGGCATTGAAGAGGTCACTCTCCAGGTACATCTGACCGTCGGTAATTGATATCACGTTGGTCGGAACATATGCCGAGAGGTCACCGGCCTGTGTTTCTATGATAGGCAGCGCGGTCAGCGAACCGCCGCCGTATTCCGCGGCATATTTCGCCGCCCTCTCCAGCAACCGGCTGTGCAGGTAGAAGACATCACCCGGATAGGCCTCCCTGCCCGGTGGTCGGCGCAGCAGCAACGAGAGCTGCCGGTATGCCCAGCCGTGTTTGGTTAGGTCATCATAAATGACCAGCGCATCCTTGCCGTGCTCCATGAATTCCTCACCGATGGCACAGCCGGCATAAGGTGCCAGGTACTGAAGGGCAGCGGAATCCGAAGCGCTGGCCACCACCACGATGGTATGTTCCATGGCGCCATGGCTTTCCAGCGTGGCCACCAGCTGCGCCACCTTGGATATCTTCTGGCCAATGGCAACGTAAATACAGGTAAGGTCCCCACCCCGCTGGTTGATGATGGTGTCGATGGCGATAGCCGTTTTTCCAGTGGAGCGGTCACCGATTATCAGCTCCCTCTGCCCCCGGCCGATTGGTATCAAGCTGTCGACTGCCTTAATGCCGGTCTGTACCGGAGTATCAACGGACTGGCGCAGCACCACATTGGGTGCCACACGTTCCACAGGCCGGGTCTTCTTGGTCTTAACAGCGCCCTTGCCGTCCAGTGGACGACCCAGCGGGTCAATTATCCGCCCGATAAGCGTCTCGCCCACGGACACCTCAGCGATACGCCCGGTGCACCTCACCTCATCGCCTTCCCTGACCTTGAGGTAGTCTCCAAGGATTATCGCCGCCACGCTGTCCTCCTCCAGATTCAGCGCTATCCCCATAATATCGTTGGGGAACTCAAGCAGCTCATTGTACTTGACCGAGGCCAGCCCATGAATGCGAGCAATGCCGTCACCAACCCCAATAACCGTGCCCACATCCACCATGGTAACGGTACTGCCAAACTGTTTTATCTGCTCCTTCAGTACCGATGCGATTTCCTGCCCTCTGGTCGACACTGAGGCTACCTCCTTTCCGCTCGGCGATTCCACCGCATTTAAACGGGTAATGGATTTTATGCTATTTCGTTACCTGCAGGCTGCCCTCGACGAGACTTTCCACAACCGACGGGTCAGCGAGGGTGCTGGTATCACCTAAATTATCAACGTCTCCAGACGCAATCTTGACCAGAATACGCCGCATGATTTTTCCGCTCCTGGTCTTGGGCAGACCTTCCGCAAACTGGATTTTATCCGGCGTGGCGATAGGCCCGATTTCCTTGCGGACGTGGGCCACGAGCTCTTTCTTGAGGTCATCAGTGCCTTCCAGGCCAGCAATCAGGGTTACGTAGGCGTAAATACCCTGCCCCTTCACTTCATGAGGCATTCCGACCACCGCCGCCTCAGCCACCTTACTATGGGAAACCAGTGCGCTTTCGACCTCTGCGGTACCGATGCGGTGACCGGAAACGTTTATCACATCATCGATACGGCCCATCAGCCAGTAATAGCCGTCCTCGTCAATTCTAGCCCCGTCACCGGTGGTGTAAACACCCGGGAAGCGGACGAAGTATGTCTCTTTAAACCGCTTCGGGTCACCGTAAACACCGCGCATCAGACCGGGCCAGGGTCGTTTCATCACCAGGTATCCGCCTTCGTTTACCTCTGCGGTCGAGCTGTCCTCCCGCAGTATGGCCGGCTCGACGCCGAAGAAAGGCATACCGGCGGAACCGGGTTTGGTCGCCATGGCTCCGGGCAGCGTCGTTATCAGGATGCCACCGGTCTCGGTCTGCCACCAGGTATCCACAACGGGGCACCTGCCCTGGCCGATGACATTGTAGTACCACATCCACGCCTCAGGATTAATCGGCTCACCCACGGTGCCCAGAAGTTTTAAAGAGCTCAAATCATGCTTGTTGGGCCACTCTTCACCATCGCGCATGAGGGCGCGGATGGCCGTGGGCGCGGTGTAGAAAATGCTAACCTGGTATTTCTCCACGATATCCCAGAACCGGTCCGGGTGCGGATAGGTGGGGACACCCTCGAACATAACACACGTGGCGCCAAGCGACAGGGGCCCGTAGACAATATAAGAGTGACCGGTCACCCAGCCAATATCCGCCGTGCACCAGTACACATCCTCTTCTTTGACGTCAAAAACCCATTTGAACGTCTGGTAGGTTTGCAGCAGATAGCCTGCCTGGGTGTGCAGCACGCCCTTGGGCTTGCCGGTACTGCCGCTCGTGTAGAGAATGAAGAGGGGGTCTTCCGAGTCCAGTACCTCAATATCGCAGACGGGCTTTATCTCAACGCTGGCCATAAGGTCATGCCACCACTGGTCGCGGCCCTCTTTCATGGGCACGCCGATATCGGCCCGCTTCACCACGACGACGTTCTTCACATCGGGGCATGACTCAAGCGCCTGGTCGGCGTTATCCTTGCTGCGGATAACGCGACCCCCGCGATAGTAGCCATCACCGCATATCAGCGTTGTGGAGCCGCAGTCTAATATCCGGTCGCGCAAGGCTTCTGCACTGAAGCCGCCAAAGATGACGCTGTGAATGGCACCGATGCGGGCGCAGGCCAGCATGGCAACGGGCAACTCCAGTATCATAGGCAGATAAATTGAAACACGGTCGCCCTTCTTCACTCCCAGCTTCCGCAGCACATTGGCGAACTTGCATACGTCACGGTAGAGCTGCTGGTAGGTCATTACCCTGGTATCACCGATGTCACCTTCCCAGATGAGAGCCGCTTTATTCCGGCGCCAGGTCCTTACGTGGCGGTCCAGGCAGTTATAGCTCACATTCAGTTTGCCGCCGGCAAACCACTGATGTTTCCCTTCGGCAAAATCGGCTTCCACAACCCTGTCCCACTTCTTAAACCAGTCTAGCTGCTCTGCCATTTCCCCCCAGAACCCCTCCGGGTCCTCAATGGAACGCTGGTAGAGCTTCTTATATTCATCCATACTCTTGAAGTATGACGACTCGGTATATTCCTCAGGGGGTTTAAAGCTCCTTTTCTCCCCCATCATTGATG
>JBARQF010000029.1:0-1542 GCA_049643605.1 Dehalococcoidales bacterium | reverse complement strand
CCGACTTTGCAGTGATTTGCAGGCGATAGCGCCCAGCCCATCGACCTTTTCTGTCATTCCCCACGCAATTAGACAATTAAGCTGGTAGTTTATGACCTGCCCGATAATTTGGCCCACCTTTTAAGTTAGAGTTAATTTTCTATTTAACAATTAGCCGGAAAGTGCAGTGAAGAACCACACGTTTTGACATTGGCACTTCGCAGTATTAGTATTCTGATATAGCAGCAGAATTTACGCAGACATGACTGTACACATGGAAAAACTACAGAAGAAATCGGCCGTGGGGAAAGACCCGAAAGACGCATATCTCACTGCAGGCATCGGGCCGGGCTTCAACTCAAACGAGTCCAGCCTTCGCAAGCTGGCACATGAGCTCACTGAGCGGGTTAAGGAGTTGAATTGCCTCTATGGTATTTCTAAATTGGTAGAAACAACCGATTATCTTGAGGATATCCTGCAAGGCGCCGTTGAGCTTCTCCCTGCGTCGTGGCAATATCCCGACGTAACATGTGCTCGAATCAAGCTCGGGAAACAGCAATTTCAAACAGCAAATTTTAAAAAAACTGAGTGGCAGCAAGTGGAAAACATCATCGTGAACGGGAAGCCTTTTGGGCAAGTGGAAGTGCACTATTTGGAGGAAGAACCTCAACTCGATGAAGGGCCTTTTCTGAAAGAGGAACGGCATCTCATTCATGCTGTCGCCGAGCAACTGGGGACAGTCATTGCCCGAAAATGGGCGGAGGACAAGCTGCGCTCTCTTTATCAGAGAGAAAAAAGGTTGCGGGAAAGGCTGCAGACAGAGATGCAGAGCAAGGTTGATTTTACGAGGAAGCTTGTACATGAGTTGAAGACACCGCTTACCTCACTGCTGGCGACCAGCCAGCTGTTACGTGATGAAACACGCGACAGAAGACTTGCAAAGCTGGCAGGATATGTCTGGAATAGCGCTAGCAGTTTGGATGAACGGGTTAACGAACTTCACGACCTAGTAAAGGGCGAGCTAGGTACGCTGAAACTAAAATTGGAACCGCTTAACTTAGAGAGCCTATTGATATCGGTTCGAGAAGAGACTAAGGCTCTTGCTGACGAGGCTAGCGCCACCGTGAACCTTGAAGTTCAATATCCGTTGCCCCAGGTCTATGGAGACGCTTCCCGAGTAAGGCAGGTCGTGCTTAACCTCCTTAATAACGCTTTTAAATACGCCAGTGGCAGTACGATCACCATCAGAGCCATTCCAAACAAAGCCGATGTGTCTGTAGAAGTCCAGGACCAGGGCCCTGGTATCAGCCCGAGCGAACGGAAGCGCCTTTTTCAGCCCGACCACAGCTCAGCGTCCAAAGGCAAAGAAGCAGGTGGTCTGGGCATCGGACTGGCATTATGTAAGATGCTTGTTGAACTCCAAGGCGGTAAAATATGGGTAAAAAACCGCCCCGGTAAGGGAGCCAGTTTCTTTTTCACATTGCCGGCATTGGAGACTAGGGAAAGGGAATTCTTGCAAAGCGAACCGGGCTCATGAAAGTGCTGGTTATTGAGGATGATAAG
>JBARQF010000028.1:0-1767 GCA_049643605.1 Dehalococcoidales bacterium | reverse complement strand
CCGACTTTGCAGTGATTTGCAGGCGATAGCGCCCAGCCCATCGACCTTTTCTGTCATTCCCCACGCAATTAGACAATTAAGCTGGTAGTTTATGACCTGCCCGATAATTTGGCCCACCTTTTAAGTTGGTATTTTCGGCATTATAGCTTCCGGAGCCAGTGGAGGCTTCCTAGCTTGGGAGATATTGTGGCTGAGCCAGTTATTGGGGAGAGCATCACAGTTTAGTGACCCTTTTCTAATTTGTTCAGAGGTAACAAATGTACTGGAATGTTACCTTCACACAAACACTAGGTGTCTGGGTTCTCATACTTAGGAACATCCCTCAAGCGATTGAACACAAAGCCGTGACTAAGAAACATCACTTACTCTTAACCAACAATACCGTTTGACCAAATCGCACGTTCGGTCTTTCTGCTATTTCAAAGCCAACAACTTGTGCTTTTCGCATTATGTGCTGAAACGCTAGTAAGCCTACATGAATCTTCGGTTCGGTAATGAAAAATCGACCGCTCGTTTTAAGTAGCATATAAATCTCTTCGAGGAAAGTTTGCACATCGGGTACTTCATGTACCATGAAAAAGGCTACAGCAAAATCCAGTTCTTCTCGCAACCCGATACAATCAGGGCTGCAGAGGTGAATGCGGATGCGATCCGCTAGCCCCGCCCTCACCGCTCTCTCTTTTACGATGCTGAGCATCTTAGATTGTAGATCTGCAGCGATCACCAAGCCTTCCTCACCAACAAGTCTGGCAAGACCTAAGGACGCGAAACCAGCTCCGCAACCTACATCTAATACGGTCATTCCCCTGGCCACATAGGGAGCGAAGATGTTTTCAGGGTTATGGACAAGTGAACGTAGACGATTATCAATTATAGGTGCGAGCTGCCATGGGCAAACAATCTTATTCTTCTTAATAAGTGAATTACAAATATGCTCCATATTCATTGCTTTACCTCTTTTATGTTTAGATACTAAACAATATAATATTAAAAAAATATACTATTCCTTTTTTCTTCTCTTCTCGTATTCATTTAAAATTGAACAGATGTCACCCACAGCCAAACTAATTCTTTCAAGTTTACTTTTAAGCTGGTCTCCATAGTACTCGCGGGCAATGTCTAGAGTATCCATATGGAACTTTTCATGATTGCGAAAGCCTATCTGGCCTAAGTCTGTAAGATCCAGGATCACCTCTTTTGCATTCCCCTTTGCGTGTGTCTTTCTGACCATACCTTTCTTAACAAGCTTCGTTATCGTCTGCGATGCTGCTCCCTTAGTCACTCCCCTGTGTTCAGATAATGATTTCAGATTTATGTTTGGAGATCGACCTATGTCTTGAATAGTGTGTATTTCGTTCCTGTAAATCGGGATTCCGGTACCGAAATCATGGAAGGGCGAGTGTAGAGAATCGACCTTAGTCAAAACTTGATCGAAGACACGCATTAGTTGTTCATACGCTTTAGTAGCTTCTTCCATATGATAATAGTTTAGTACCTAAACAAATATTTGTCAATACCTAGATAAGTAATAGATCCACGTGCATGAAAAATATAGTTACGACAATTCCCGTTTATCCGGCCAGCTTAGACTAGAGGTTTTTAAGAGGTCTAACGGATTGAAGTTGCTTGCTGGGACCGGTGCCATGAATGGGTCTGGGAATGGTACGCTATATGTTTGTGTACCGGGATCCCACAGATAGATGCTGAACCCGACTAACCAGGCACCCATTTATTTAAAATTAGAAAGGGCACCAGCAGCCGTATTTT
>JBARQF010000027.1:0-4494 GCA_049643605.1 Dehalococcoidales bacterium | reverse complement strand
CCTCCACGTATTTCCTCCCCAGCTTGAACAAGCGCAAGGATTTCCCGTGCTTTCTCTATTGAGATGCCAACAAACAAGTCCAGCATTTGCCGGTCGACCAATTCTCCTGAAGTATAGCCAAGAAAGGCTGTAGCAGTTTGATTAGCCATCTTTATGTAGCCGTCAGAATCAACTGAAAAACAAGCGATAGGGGCTTCTTCATAGAAAGTTCTATGGCTTTTCTCGTTCTCTTCGAGCAACTTCTTAGCCAGCCCGAGCTGAGTTTCTGATCTTTCTGACTTTAATAAACGATTGCGCAGCTCTGTTAATTCGCTTATCAATTCATTTTTGGTTTTTTCTTCATCTTTCACTTATACTCTCCAAAGTTGGAAGAATATTATATAACTCTATCCAGGACTGGCAAATCTATAACCTATCCCACGCTGGTTTAGTATTATACTGGGCGGTTTGTCTTTTATTTTGTCCCTTAGTCTTCGGATATGAGTCCTTAATATTTCTGGATTTACTGATTCTTTCCCCCATACTTCCTGTAAGATTTCATTATTACTTAGTGTGGTTCCAGCATTTTTCATTAAGGCATAAAGCAACTTGGATTCAGTAGGCGTCAGTTTCACTGTATCTTCACCAATGCGAAAATTGTTGTTGCCGAGATTGAGGGTGAAGTTACCACGGGTAAGAGAAGGGAGTTCCGTTACTTCCATTGAAATGCGAGAGCGGCGCAGCACGGCATTCACCCGAGCAATCAGATCCCTCGGCCTGAATGGCTTAATAACATAATCATCCGCACCCATCTCCAGCCCTCTGGCTTGGTCATCCTCCTCTCCCCGAACGGTCAAGATAATGATGGGCATACTTGAAAAGGAGCGAACTTGCTTCAAAACCTCAAAACCTCCGATGTCTGGTAAGTTAATATCCAAGATGGTGATATCGAACGGTACTAATTTTGACATTTTGATTCCTTCAATTCCCTCAACAGCAACAGAGATGTCAACTTCAGGCCATCTCAACTGTAGACAAAGTGTAACTGCTTCCACTACATTGGCATCATCTTCAATAATCAGGGCGTTCAATTGAACTGCACCTCCTTTTTCGAAAAACCATGAAACGAATAAATTAATTCCACTGATTATCCGGTCAACAGGTAGTCAATGAGAAGGCAAAGATATTTCCTCTTCGGGCTTGGCTTTTCACCCATATTTCTCCTTGATGTAATTCCACTATTCTTTTGGAAACGGAAAGGCCAAGGCCCAATCCTGGGAAATGATCTCTCTTCATAGGATCTTCACTACGGTAGTAAGGGTCAAAAATCTTCTTTTTCTCTCTTTCGGTTATAGGTAAAGCCGAATCCTCCACTTCGACAATTACTTTTCCCTCTACTTTCTTTGCTGTCACGGTTATGTTGCTACCAGTAGGAGAAAACTTATTAGCGTTTGAAAGGAGGTTGTACAATACTTGTTCTATCTTTTCTCTATCCGCATTTACCTTTGGCAGCGAACTTAGTTTCTTTAAGGTTAGTGTTTGTTCCTTACTAGTAAAGATGGCTTCCAGTTGCCCAGTTACGTCAGTAATAACTTTATCGATTTCTACCGGTTCTAGCTTAATACCTAGTTGCCCAATTTGCATACGAGCCAAATCGATTAATTCAGCGACTCTTCTATTCATTGAAAAGGCACTCTTTCGAACATTAGTAACTAATCTTTTATTCAAATTGGGATTAACTTGTAAATTTTCGGCTAGTAATTCAGATGAAGACAAGATAGCTGTCAAAGGAGTTTTTAGTTCATGGGCGACACTGTGCAAGAACTCTGTTTTCTGCGCATCCTGTTCTTCGAGCCTTTGGCGCAATGCCCTTTCGGACTCATAAAGGCGTGCGTTCTCTAATTCAGTGGCCATACGAGCAGCAACCACCGAGATTAACCTTATATCCTCGTGGGAATAAGCAAGTTGCGACATTTTTTCTCCTAGGATAATTAGCCCGATGAGGTTCCCTTTAACTAAAAGAGGGACTAAGATTTCTGCCCGTGTTTTATCAAGTAGACCTCTCTCATTCTTGCTTAAAGCCTGTAATTGAGGGATTATTGCCATTTCCTTGCGTTGTAACATGTTTTTTTTCGAGAGGATCCACCGCATTAGAGGCTCATCAATATTCAATTTTAGGTTGTGCGTTGCCTGACTATGCCCCGGTAACTCAAAGAAATCTCCCGAATCGGAAGAAAGCATTAAATGCACGGAGGAAGACTGAAGCGCTGGGCCAATCAAGTTAGTTAGTGATGAGATAAGTTTCTTGATATTCTTTATATCGTGAGTTTCCTGCATGAATTTTTGGAGAGCAATTAAGTAGTCATATCTTTCTCGATAGAACAGTTTATCTACAATGCGTTGGGCCCGTGTATAAATTGGTCGAAGAGTGATGGCAGCAATGAGGATAACAATAGCATGAATCCACCATACTTCTGAATTTATACGCATTTGTACCATTAAAATATATAAAATAATTAGGTACGGAATTGCGAAAACTGAGCTTACTATTAAATAAACTAAGCTGGTACGAGCCACGACGCGAATATCTAACAAATGGTACCTAAGGATGGAAACACTGCATAGGATGCAGAATATCACATTGCCCCAAATAAATGCCGGGGGCAGATCAGTAAGAGCATCCAGTCCTGCTCCAAGTAGAGGGAATAGGGACGCTATTATGAGATAAATGAGGCGATTCCTTTCCTCGATTGATCGAGAAGAAAGGTATCCCCTGACTAGGTTATACCCCCCTCCTATAATAAAAATAGGAAGAGGTAAAAAGCTCAAGTATCCAATGGAACCAACAATAGGGGCATAGCCATATAGTCTGTAAGCCATCGCTTTTACACCCCAATCTGTTGCAGCTACAAGGATCACCAATACGGCAATAAGTAAATAAGCGACAGTTAGTAGCACCTTTTGGTTTCCGACTTTCGAGTATATAACTGTAAAGTGATAGTAGAGTACATATGCGGGCAGAGCAGCGGCTATAAGCGCCCTATCCCATATCAGAGCCTGGTTTATCTCTATGCTATTCCTCATAAGAAAGGTGAAACCGGATGAAAGTCCAAAACTAATTATCACCATAGAAAATAATCGGCTGCTAAACTCTTTGCGACCGAATCTCCATACTAAAACCAGCAGTATGATGTTTACCAAAGCAGCTATTAACGGTGATGATAAGTAAAAAAGGTCATAAAGAGGATTCACTACTTAACTCCTCACTCAATGCAAGTAGATGTTCTATGACCGCGTCAGAGGCGTTTAAATGGATGGGTTTGAGGTGAGCCAGATCAGCGCCCTCCCTTCTTTTCTCATCAGTGTAACGCTGGAAAGTGCCTTTACGCAGCGGGGTCAACTTAACCGGTTGGAATGCTAAATAGTCGTCAATATCTCTATAGTCGATATCGGCTTCGCGCAACTGCCGGTCAATCATGGTTGCCATTTGGGAGGTGTCTTTGGGTTCTTTTAATTCGATATAAATGTGAAGATAGCCTTTGTTCTCCGAATACTCCTTGCGAGCTGTCCAGTCAACGAATTTTATCCCGGTATCAACAATCGCCTGCCAGATTGTCTTCTCATCTAATTCCACCAGGCCAGCGAGATCGATTGTTTCACTAACTCTACCATGGAGCATTATCTGAGGAAGATTAACTCCTGTTTCCTTATCCCTTATTGAAACTACTTTGACTATATCATCTAATCTATACCTCAAAAGCGGCATGCCATGAAATTGGGTAATAATAACTTCATATAAGTGGCCTTCCTGTAGCTCATCCAGCAGTACAGTTGGTTGCTTATAGTGCTTATTCTTTTCATCGTTAACTCGCTCACTCTCCGGGATGAATTCTAAGAAAACACTGTCAGGTAAAAACGTCATCGCTTTTTTATTCCAGGCCTGCATTGCAAGGAAGAATGTTTCCGTAGTAACGTAAAAATCAAAAGGCTCGGTTCCCCAATAATGCGCTATGTCGCTCTTGTAAATAGTGGTGTCAACACCACCAGATACAATGGCCTTTGGCGACCATAGATCCTTGGGTAAAAGTGCTCTTCTCTCTCTTTTGCAACGTATCCAAGCTTTCATGTAACGAGATAGTATCTTCGGATGCAGCATATATGGAGAAAATTTCACCTTACGTGTTTGCTCCGCAAAGCCTTCGCCCATCCTGACAAGAACGCTGGTGAGAGCGCTCAGAATATCAACCCCGTCTTTCATCGCAATTTGAAAGCCCTTCTGCATCCTCTCAACAAACTCCATATCCTTTACCAACTCCGGGGGAGGTATAGCTCTATAGGAGAAATGCTCAGCGATATACTGGACTGCCGTACCCGATGTATATGGTGGAGGCGGTAAGCTGGCGAGTACTCGAAGCCCCGGTTTCACAGTGACGTGTCCTTTCCTGGTAGCTGAGGCCAATATCCAACTGGCCAACCAGTCGCGGATAGACTTATCGAAAGTTTCCTGGCTGATGG
>JBARQF010000026.1:0-2297 GCA_049643605.1 Dehalococcoidales bacterium | reverse complement strand
GTACATAGTGAGAGAGTCCTACGCCGAATTTAAGAAACCGGCGGTTCTCTGGAGCACCGGCAAGGACAGCACCGCCATGCTCTGGCTGTGCCGAAAGGCGTTCTTCGGTAAAATTCCTTTTCCGGTGATTCACATTGACACCAACCATAAATTCAAGCAGATGTACCAGTTTCGCGATGACCTTGCCAAAGAGTGGGGATTTGACCTGGTGGTAGCCAGGAATGAAGAGGCACTCAAGGAAGGGGTTGGCCCCGAAGGCGGAAAATTCGAGTGTTGCACCCGGCTGAAGACAGAAGCATTGAGAAGCTGTCTGAAAGAGTATGGCTTTGATGCGCTTATTCTGGCCATAAGGCGGGATGAACACGGCATAAGGGCCAAAGAAAGATATTTCTCGCCGCGGGATGGGAACTTCAAATGGGACTACAAAGACCAGCCGCTGGAGATGTGGGACCAGTTTCAGGGGCTTTTGGACGCAGGGACTCATATGAGAATTCATCCCATTTTGCACTGGAGAGAGCTTGACGTCTGGGAGTATGTAAAGCAGGAAGATATGCCGATAAACCCGATGTATTTTGCCAGGAACGGGAAGCGGTATCGCAGCCTGGGATGTGAGCCCTGTACCCTGCCCATTGATTCTGAGGCAGCCACTATTGATGAAATCGTCGAGGAACTGAGAACAACCAAAGTTGCCGAGAGGTCAGGTCGAGCTCAGGATAAGGAGAATACCTTCACCATGCAGAAACTCCGCGCTCTGGGTTATATGTAGCCGGTACGATGGCAAGAGCAAATTTTTTCTGGAGGATAAAATGAACTTAAACGCAGTTATCGTAGGGCACGTAGACCATGGAAAATCAACGCTTATCGGTCGGCTCCTCTATGACTCGGAAACTTTACCCGATGATAGAATAGCTGAGATTCAGAAGCTCCTTGAGGAATATAAAAAAAGGTTTGAATTTGCCTATTTCCTTGATTCCTTCGAAGAAGAATTGAAAGAAGAACGCACCATCGATACTACCCGGGTACTGTTCAAGGGGCAAGGGGAAAACTACTATACCATAGTAGACGTGCCCGGCCATAAAGAGTTTATCAAAAACATGCTTACCGGCGCCTGCCATGCTCAGGTCGCCATCCTTGTAGTATCGGCACCTGACGGAATACAGGAGCAGACCCGGCGACACGCTTTTCTGGTCAACATGATAGGCATAAAAGATATCGTCGTCGCGGTCAATAAAATGGATATGGAAGGTTATGAGGAAGATGTTTTCGAGCGGGTGAAAACCGATGCGCAGCAGCTTCTTTCCTCTTTAGGTTATTCTCAAAACACTTTTATCCCGATATCAGCCATGGAGGGCGACAATATCTACAAGCCATCAACAAATATGCCATGGTACCAGGGCCCGACGTTGATTCAGGTTCTTGACGGTATAACACCGGAGGAAGTGGGCGTAAAGTCACTCCGGTTTGTTGTCCAGGATGTTTACCATTTTGATTCGGACAAAATTGTGGTGGGTAGGGTGGAGTCAGGCAGTTTTAAAAAGGGGGATGAGCTCGTTTTCCAGCCTTCCAACACCAAGGGAAAGGTGAGCAAAATAAGAGTTTTCCCGGGAGAAATTGAGGAGGCGGTTACCGGGGACAGTGTGGGCATTGTGGTCAACTGTGAATCCAAAAGAGGCGATGTTGCCGGGCTGCCGGAAAACCCGCCAACCGCCGTAACCAGATTTCTGGGCGAGGTAGTTCTCCTCGAAGGCACGCTGAGCAAAGGCGCTGAAGTCGAAATGAAATGCGGCACCAAAAGAACCGGGTGCCGGGTTGTGGAAATAAGAGAGAGAATCGATTCGGAGACAGGAGAAGTAATCGGTAAAGATATCGAGCAGATAGGGGAGAATGAAGCCGCGACCATTATCTTTCAGACCGAGCCAATGGTCGTGGAAAACTTCACCGAGATACCAGAACTGGGCAGGTTCATCCTCGCCAAAGGGAAAAAGAACATCGGTGCTGGCGTAATCATAGGGGAAGTGTAAAATGATTTTCGTTTTGGGCATAGATGCCGCCACCTGGACGGTGGTAAAACCCAATCTGGGGCAACTGCCGTGTTTCAAAAAGCTGATTGAAATTGGCCGGGCGGAAGAACTTGTTTTACAGGAGAAACCGGTATCAGCACCTGTCTGGTGTGGCATGTTTTGCGGCAAGACACCTGACGAACACGGACATTATGACTTTGTGTTGAGTAATGAGTTGGTGAAAAGAGAAGATATCAAAGTTGACTTCATCTGGGATATCTTGGACAGAAAAGGTAT
>JBARQF010000025.1:0-3960 GCA_049643605.1 Dehalococcoidales bacterium | reverse complement strand
GCCTGGCACTGTTCGGCTTCACCGGCCAGCTCCCCGGAGACAAAGACGGGTAGTGTGGCGGCAAGAGGCATTTCAGGGTTGTTGGTGTTGTAAAATTCAATGGTCCGGCTCACGTCGTCTTTTATCTGCGTAATCTTCTCTGGCCAGGACGGGGCTTCATTGGAGAAAGGCACGGTGCGGATGGGTTGTGGAATGCCGCCGCCCATGACGACGATGTCAAAATCTTTGGGCTGAACGTCCACGATGACGGCCATCGTGTCATTTACCATTCTGGCCAGGAGCAGCGGTTTCAGGTCCATCAGGTCGGGCTTGAGACCGGCCAGCCGCAGCGTGTTGCACAAAGCGTCGGCGGCGGTGCGGGGAATCGCCACCAGGAAGACCTGCAGTTTTCCCTCCGGTGCGGGGATGGATTGCCACTGGAGGTAAAGTTGCTCGGAAGAAACCGGCAGTACCCGATTCGCCTCCCGTCTTACCGCTTCTTCCAGCATATCCTTTGGCATCTGAGGCAGGATAATCGGTCGAGTGAAGCATTGCAGGCCGCTGATGCCAAGAGTAACCTTCTTCGAATCTACCTTCCGGACTTTGAAAAGCTGCTTTATTTTAGCGGCAACCTCTTCTTGTTTCAGCACCACGGCGTTTTTCACCATGCCCGGTTCCAAAGCTACATCCGCCCATTTCTTTATCCGTTTACCGCTGGTTACCAGGAGACGGATGCTGGTGTCATCGATGTAGAGAGTGACCACTTTCTGTGCCATAGATTAGTTTCCCTCGTAGGCATAAATTACCATCTGTATGCTGGCGGAGAGCGTTGTATTATCGGCCGGATAAGGTATCTGGACGTTAAATGAGTTGACTTCGGTGTTGGAATAATCGCCATTGAGCTCGGTGACGAAATCAACCAGCCGGTTTAACTCTCCCTCGACACTGGCGGTGACAGGTAGGGCCAGGCAGGGAACACCCTCCAGGGTCACCCTGTTCGCGGCCGCAGAGCTTATCGCGGTGATATTTACGCTGTTGGCCTCGGCCGTGCTGAACAGTATATCGCTGATGATGATGCCGTTCATCGGCTGGGAAAGCGTTTCCCGGGCAGTTTTAGACTGCGCCAGCGTTTTGTCCAGTTGCTGCTCGAGTTCACCCGGCTTGTTCGCGAGCTGCTCGAGTTCAATCAAATTCAGCTTTGAATTGACCAGGGTAAGCTCTTCTTTCAGCTGTTTCTCCACGCCGGATTGCTGTGAGTAGACCGTCCACAGGCCCACCAGGCCGATGAGAAACAATCCGATGGAGATAAACACCCAGCTTTTT
The DNA here is from genome assembly GCA_049643605.1 of Dehalococcoidales bacterium. Taxonomy (GTDB): domain Bacteria; phylum Chloroflexota; class Dehalococcoidia; order Dehalococcoidales; family RBG-16-60-22; genus E44-bin89. The sequence continues at coordinate 2,658 of JBARQF010000025.1, read as the reverse complement.
TTACTCAGTTTCACTCTTTACTCCTAAAGGTCGTCAACTAATTGTGGATTTGCCATGATATGATGTGTGTATTCCCATCGCCTATCATTGCCTTGGCGATGATTTTAGCGGTGGTTTTATTGCTCTCCGGATGAATCGCGGTGGCGGTGATTTCGTAAAACGTGCCGGTTATTTCACCAACGGCACCAATATCATCTCGATTGGCGACCACCCAGGCATAATGGTTCTCCTGTTCTCCCGCACCGGTTATGTAGAAAGTCTGGGTTTGCACCGGTTCTTCTTCGGAAACATAAGGATACGGCGGCCCGAGGTCCCAGTTCAGCAGATAAGCGCCCTGTGAATCCAGGGTTTCACCCGGTTCATCTGTGGAGAGGTTTTCCGTAAAATCGGCCGCTGACCCCGCCTTATAGCTGTAGCCGATAGGAATCCTGGCCCCTACTTCCACAAGATGTATTGTGGGTAATCCGGAGCCAGGTTGCCAGGCGACGGTAATGGTGTATTTATAAGCGTTTTCTCCGCTATCCCAGGTAATATTGCCAGTCACGTCGAGGTAATCACTGTGGTCGCCCGGCTCAATAAATTCGCCGAGATACAACGTGTACGTTTCTCCCTCTATCGCTTGTATGTTTACCTGCATATCGTTGATATCGTCTGACAGCTGGGTGGGGGGTGACTCGCTATTGGCCAGCGACCATAACGTTTCTTCCACACCGGCATCAGCGGCGTAGGTGCCCTTTATTCCGCCCTCAAGCAGGTGACTGGTTTTCGCGCTCGAAAAGGTCAGATTGAGGCTCGGTACAATGGTCAGACCACCGATAACCAGCAGGGCTAAAACGATGGGAAAGGCTTGTCCTGCTTCACCTTTTAATATTTTCCTTAAAATCCTTAACACTGGCTTCTCACCATCAAATATTCGGTCGGTGTGTTACCCGATATTCCCTTATCTCCCTGGTATCATCAACAAGGGAGGCGAGTTGTAAAATCAGTACCGGAGCCTGATAGTCAGCTTTACTGGTATTATCGGGGTCACCGGGGGTGTAATAAATGTGCTGGGCAATAAAAGTCTGTTCGTTGGCGCCGGCGCTGCTCCAGTGACTTCGTTTCAGCTTGCCTACGCCATCGGTTAAATCTTCAAAGGAATAGGTCGCCGAGTGATATATTTCCTCGTCTTCGCTATCCCATTCGGTCCAGTTGAAGACGAGGAAGTCCGGCGGTGTTAAATTATCCGTTTCGATACTCTGCGCCATGCTGGCATCCCGGCTTATCCAGTACCCCGCATTCTGTACCTGGCGTACCGCGTTCATATGAGAATTGTTCGTTTCGGTACCCTTTAGAACCTGAAAGATAGTGATGGACGCCGCACCGCTCACCAGCACGATAATGGCCACCGCCACAACTAATTCGATAAGTGTGTACCCTTTCTCACTGCGTCTCATCGGTCGACCTTATATCCTTGGAGAAAATAAACGCCTTTGCCGGAGCGTTGAATGGACACCGTGATTTTCTGGAGGCCATCATCCGGAGTGTGTACCGGCTCTGCAGACACAACTGACGAATACTGCAAGTAATCCTTTCCATCAGGAATCGGCGCTGCTGAATACGAGGTGGCGTTGTATGAGTAGCTGGCGTTTTTTATCCATTCCATCTGGCTCTGGGCAAGGCTTCCGGCGGTTGTCTTTTCATCAACGATGAAGACTGATTTCGAGGCTGAAGTCAGGCCATTGAGAAAGGAGACGGAGACAGCTCCGAGTATGGCCAGGGCGATAACCGTTTCCAGTAAGGTTATGCCCAGCTCCCGCCGGTTCAACCCCATAATTTTTTGCCAGAATCGCATCATCAATTTCCTGTTAAAATCCCTGTCCGTAGATAGAATACATGGCGGAAACGAGGGAAAAGGCAAGGGCGGCGATGACCATGCCGATAATCAGCGTCATGGCTGGCTGTATCAGTGCGATGAGGGTGCGGGTCTTGTCCTCGGCTTCAGCTTCGTAGCTGCGGGCAACGGCGAGCAGTGTGACGTCAAGATTACCCGTCTCTTCGCCGACCCTCACCATCTGCACCATCATGGGCAGAAAGAGTTTGTTTTTGGTCATGGGCCGCGAGATACCCTCGCCCTTTATCATGTCCTGCTGGACACCACCGAGGGCTTCGGATAACGCCCGGTTCCGGCTGCTCTGAATGAGCAGAGGGAGGATTTCGGTCAGGGGGAGGCCGGTGCGGAATAACAGGGACATGCTCCGGCAGAGACGGGATAGCTCGCTCAGGTGGATTACACTCCCGAGCACCGGCAGACGCAGCACGAGTCTATCCCATTTGGCCCGGCCGTTCGGTGTTTTGATATAGAAGTAGGCCAGAACCAGGATGGCCAGCGTGCCCAGCATGAGATAGACCCAGTATTCCTTGAGCTTTCCGGAGAGGTCAATGAGCAGCCTGGCGGATGCTGGCATCTCAACGCCCAGTGAACCGTACATGGTGCCGAACTGGGGTAAGACAAACGTCACCAGCACGGCGATAACGACGACCGTAACCACCGAGGTGACCACCGGATACATCAGAGCGCTTTTGGTCTCCTTGGTGGTGGTGACCTCCTTCTCCATATAATCAGCCACCTGGTTGAGCACCGTCTCAAGGTCTCCGCTCTGCTCTCCCACGCCTATC
>JBARQF010000024.1:0-10281 GCA_049643605.1 Dehalococcoidales bacterium | reverse complement strand
ATGCAGGGGCGACTCGATACCACCATGGGTGATAAAGGGACTAAGCAAGGTAAAAACAAAGGTGAATATGATAAGAAGCAGACTCCACGTATGCAAATAATTTTTTCGTCTTCTGACGGCAATCGAGTGTAGAAAGGCAGTCCCCAGCAACCAGGGCATTAGTCCGGCGTTCTCCACCGGGTCCCAGGCCCAGTATCCTCCCCAGCCCAGCTCATTATAGGCCCACCACATTCCCACAAGGTTACCCAAACCCAGAGCGCACCAGGCGAATAGCGCCCAGCCCTGGACCTCGCTACTCCACTTTTTCCCGGGGCTGCGGGTGATTAGTGCCGCCGCAACCAAGGCGAACACAAGGGCGAAGCCAGCAAAACCCAGGTACATTAGGGGAGGGTGAACCAGCATGCCGAGATTCTGTAGCAGTGGATTTAAGCCAAAACCATCAGTGGGTGGAGATGGATGTTTCTCAAATACATTTACCCCAAATGTAACCAGAGCTATGAAAAATATTTCTACAATTGCCAAGATAGCAAGTGCGTAAGCCATTATCGGTTGGTGATTACCTCTGTTCTGGACAGCCAGCCAAGCGGTCAACAGCGAAATCAACCACCCCCAGAGGAATATGGAGCCAGCCTTATCGGCATACAGAGCACTGAGGGAATAGCCTGCAGGCAGGTCCCGGCTGGCATGTTCAGCTATAATCTTGACACTGAAGTCCTTGGTAATAAATGAATACAAAATGATGGCCAAGGCCAGTGTGAATAAGCCGAAAACGATAAGGGTACTATTCCGGGCGCTTACCACCAGGCGTCTGGAGCCAACTCTCGTACCAATGACCGAAGCTGCTGCTGAGAATGCTGCCACCGCAAGAGCTATTATTAAAGTGACGTGTCCTATATCTGCCATCTATAAGCAACTACTCTTTGGGTTCGTACTTGGAGGGACACTTCATTATGAGTTGGCTCGCATGAAATACACCATCGGGGTGATATTTACCCTCGACCAGAATATTGGAGCCTGCCTTGAAGCCACTGGGCTTAGCTCCCTGGAAGATAACCGCCATAGTATCACCACCTTCGGTGATGTTAAACCTGAGTTCTAGGTCTTCAGCGTTCCATTCCACAAGGCTATCCGCTATATTACCGGCCATCCGCAGATTGGTATTGTGAAGCTCGGTGCCCCTGGCGTAGAACTCGCTTACTGTGACATAGTAGCTTACGGAACTACCAAAGCTCAGGGACAGCAGATAAGCTACTGCCGCCACCAGAATGCCTCCTCCTATCAGATACCTTTTTTTCACGCTCTTTATCTTACCGGACTTGAAGCCAATACCCCCCTATTTCGAGTCTACTCTGGCAGCAGGTGCAGTGTCAATGAAAAGGGCTATGCATGGGCAAAACCAGCTTCATAGCAAGCTGTGTGCAAATTTTGCTGAAAATACTTGCCGGGTATGATTGACTATCCTTACCCCAGTATGGTATATTTTGGCGGCCACTGATGATATTAAATGTCACTTGATAAGAACATGCTTATCATTGGCAAAGGTTGGCACTGATGGAGCGACCCGCCACCTCTTTCGCCAGTGTTTATATAGAGTTATACACAAATCATCAGCAAAAGGAGAGGAGTATTGATGCGAACGAGATTATGGACCAGTGTAAGTGCTATCATTATCCTGCTGGCACTGTTGGTAACGCTGCCTCTACTCAGCGCTTGTGGCGGAGAGGAAGAACCTGCTCCTGCACCCGCACCAGCCCCAGCCCCGGCGCCAGCACCAGCGCCGGAGAAATCAGAATTTGATACAGTTAAAAATGCTGTTGCTGACTACCTGGCGGATAAGGCCGGAAACATGAATGCCTCAGACCTTCATATGAGGATCGCCGAAGATGACGCTCCATATATTGTCAGCCTCCGCAGCGCGGAGAACTATGCCGCAGGGCATATTCCCGGTGCAGTCAACATCAGCTTCGATAAGCTGGCCACACTCCCGGTGGATGAAGAGATTTTAGTCTACTGCTACACGGGGCAGTCGGCTTCTTTTGCGGCTGCCATGCTCGGTGTCATGGGTTATGATGTCCAGAACCTATTGCACGGAATGGCTTCCTGGTCAGACGACCCGGACGTATGCGTAAATCGTTTTGACCCCGCGGCACACCAGGGCGACTTTAAGGTTGAAACCGCGGCTAACGCGGGTCAGACTTATGGCTACCCGGAACTGAACAATACTACTGCCACCGACGCGGCTGAGATAGTCAAGGCTGCAGTAGCCACCGTATCACCGAAGTACATCACCGCTGCTGACCTGAATATGAAGATGGCTGAGGAAGAGGGGATGACTGTAGTGAGCGTACGAAGCGCGGAGCATTACGCTGCGGGGCATATTCCCGGTGCAATCAACATCGGGTTAAGTAGCCTGGCGGATAACCTTGACAAACTTAATCCTGACGCACCAGTATATGTGTACTGTTATACCGGACACTCGGCAGCTCAGGCAGCATCTCTACTGAATTTGCTGGGCTATGATGCTTACAGTGTGAAGTTCGGGATGTGCTCCTGGACCAAAGACACGGCAGTTAATATGGAAAAATGCTTCGATGCTGCCACCAGCGTCTCGGGTTACGAAGTGGAAAAGTAAGCTTGCATAAAATCCTGCTTGTTCGGGGCAAGGTTCCCCGGACAGGCAGGGTAGGTTAATAAGATTTAGCAGTTACGCTGCTATCGAGCTAGAGAATGGAGCCGCTTGTGAAGAGGCTGGTATTAGGTATTATTGTAATACTTGGGCTGGTTACGATTGCCTCTGTTGGTTGTGCTGATAAGGAATCCGGGCTGACGCCGGAAGATGGTGAAGCGCTGGTAAGTTCCTGCGTTGCCTGCCATACTGACAAAGACCTGCTTAAAGAAGTGGCCACATCGGAACCAGAAGAGGAAAAGTCAGAGGCAACCTCTGGTGAAGGCTGAGGGGGAGAGTTACCTCCGTTGGAGGTATGGCAGAAGGTCTTCCTGAAAGATGCCGAGTTCGTTCAAAGTACCCATGGGAAGGTTGGCTGTGTTATCTGTCATGGCGGTGACAGCCGGGAAGAAGACAAAGAGTTATCTCATGTAGGTCTGGTAGCTGACCCTTCTGAGGGTGATTGCAATACCTGCCACAAAGACATCGCCCACGTGAATGATATTAGCCTCCACACGTCGCTCAGCGGCTTTAAATCTGTCCTTGAAGCCAGAGGAGGGAATCTGGAAGAGGGCTCCCCACTGGCCACAGCCTTTGAGAATCATTGCCAGCAGTGCCACACTTCTTGCGGGCAATGTCATGTCAGTCGACCGGATGAACTGGGCGGGGGACTTGTTTCCGAGCACGAGTTTCGGGGAACTCCCTCCATGCAATATAACTGTATCGCCTGTCACGGCTCCCGTGTTGGCGCTGAGTATCTCGGGGAGAATGAGGGAATCCCGGGTGACGTTCACTGGACCCAGGAGAGCATGGTCTGCGCCAAATGCCACAGCCAGGAACTCCACGGTTCTGGCCAACCAGTAGCTACCAGGTATCAGAATCCGGACGTGGTGAAGTGCGACGACTGCCATGAGGATGTCTGGACCAGCACTGACGGCAACCCCCAGCACGAGCAACACCTGGGTGACCTCCAATGCCAGGTCTGCCACTCCGTAACCTACAAAAACTGTTATAGCTGCCACGTTGCCATCGATCAAGCGGGGCTGCCCTGTCGTACCAGCGACCCCTCCGATATGCAATTTAAGATCGGGTACAATCCGCTGCGGTCGTCGGAAAGGCCCTACAAGTACGTGGTGCTGCGTCACGTGCCAACCTGTGTCGGCACCTGCGATTATTACGGCGATAATCTCCTGCCCGATTTCAATGCGCTCCCCACCTGGAAATATACCACGCCGCATAATATCCAGTTGAATACCCCGCAGAACGAGAGCTGTGATGCCTGTCATGGCAATAGCGATCTATTCCTGACTGAGGAAGACGTCAGCCCTGAAGAGAGGGAAGCGAATAAAGGTGTCATTGTAACTGATATTCCTGAAGGCAAGTAGCGTATTTTGGAGAGCGCCAGATAGCAAGGAAGATATGAAACTAAGTCGAAGGGATTTCTTGAAAGCCTCTACCGGGGCGACCGGCCTACTTTTACTGCACCCGCCAGCTTTAGCCATGGCCAAAGAGTCACAAACTCAAGAAGGTATGGCTATGCTTATGGATGTTACCAAATGTGTTAGTTGCTGGTGGTGTTATGCCGCTTGTAAGGATTACAACAAGCTGCCAGAAACTATAAAGCCAGACCCGCAAAAACCACCGGCTCTTTCCCCTCATGTCTGGACAACGCTGCATCCGGTAAAGAAGGGTGAGGAATGGAGTTCCCGCAAGCAGGCCTGCAACCACTGCACCGATGCTGCCTGTGTTGGGGTTTGCCCTACCGGGGCGTTAAGCTATAACAAACTTGGCTTTGTTCAGTATGACAGGACCATATGCTCTGGCTGCGGGTATTGTGCTGAGTTTTGTCCTTTCGATGTGCCACAACTGGAAGCCAATAAAGTAAGCGGCGTTGCTATCATGGATAAATGCACTTTCTGCACGGACCGTGTTACCAATGGTGAGCAACCCGCCTGTGCTGCTGCCTGCACGACGGGCGCTATTAAGTATGGTAAACGTGACGAACTGATTCAGGAAGGCCGGGAAAGAGTTACTGCGCTACGTCAGTCTAATCCCAATGCTGTGCTTTATGGAGATAAAGAGCTGGGGGGTTTGCACGTGATGTACGTTCTCGATGACTCGCCAGAAGTATATGGCCTCCCTGTCAACCCTGAAGTCCCGGCTGCAGTTACCGTGCGTGATATATTCCAATGGACCGGGATAGGAGCGGCCGCAATTGCGGTAGCCGGCTTCGGCCTGAACTATCTGGTTGCACGGACGAGGATGCCCAAGGGAGAGAAGGAATGACAGAAGCACGAGTAGTTGAGCGTTTCAAGAAGCGCACTATCTGGTTTCACTGGGTACACACGGCAGCGTTCCTGGCTCTTCTAGTAACCGGTGCAATTTTATTTGTACCTGGGCTAGGAGCTCTGGCAGCAGGCGGTTTGACCAGGCTCATTCATCGTATCGCGGCCGTTATTTTTGTAGGTGCGCCAGTGCTGTACTTTATTTTCAATCCCAAAATGTCATTACACTTCATTAAAGAAACGCTTACCTGGGGTAAAGGTGATATTAAATGGGTTGGGAAAGCTCCAGATTACTACTTTGGAGGTGACGAGGAGAAAATGCCTGCCCAGGGACACGTGAATACCGGGCAGAAGATGTGGCAACTGGTGGTTCTGGGTACGGGCGCCCTCTTTTTAGTGTCTGGTTTCCTGATGTGGTTCCTCAAAGGTACCCTGGCGCCGGGCTTTTTTCAGTGGTGCGTGATTGTTCATGATATTGCTTTTATTCTGGCCGCCCTAATGCTGCTGGTACACATCTACCTGGGTATCATCCATCCCAGGATGACCGAATCACTCCGCTCGATGTGGGATGGTAAAATCTCCAAAACATATGCCAAAAGCCACTACGGAAAGTGGTATGAGGAAACATCCGAGAGTGGTAAATAATAGTCCGTGTCCTATTTACGCGATAAAAAGTCGTGACCGCGCCTATGGTCGGGGTGGTCGGATTTGAACCGACGACCACCTGAACCCCATGTAGCCTGTAGAAAAGGCGGAGGCCGCTTGCCTCCTTTCTATGAAATATTAATGGGCTCTGTTAACATTGTCAATTCTAATGAAAAGATACAAGAGGTTTTTCCTTGAGCGTGGGAATAAGTAATTTCTGATACCTTTTTAATAGCAATTTAGCTATAAGGGGTACTGGCTAGTACGTCATTTATAGTGGCGAAAAGTTCGTTAGCAAAAATGTTGGCAAATAATGGAATTTATTTATACTTCTGACTGTTAAGTTAGTATTTTCAGCTTGACGGCTTCAGTGGCAGGCCAAAAGTACATTGTGACATAATTATTAGACATGAACTCAAGTAAGTCCCTATCGCCACATGTCACGCATTGCTTGTCGAATCTTATCCTCTATTGTTTCGCCTTCCGTTTCTCTGAACATACGTGCTACTTCTTCTTGTAGCTTGATTAGCTCTTCGTCAAAAATTCGCCGATATAATTGTCTCCCCTGCAGAAATCCCATGACCCAGATCGACACTAATCCAAGAAGAGCAACTATTTCCACAATGTACATTTCAACTGCGTTATTAAGTAAGATTAATACGATAATAAGTATGCTGTAAGTGAAAATAGTAGCATCACGATTCCATCGTTCTATAGCAGTTCTGCCTTTGGCCTTTCTCTTGGCCAATTGTTCCATTTCTTGGTTAATCAAGGTAGTTGAAGCTGCACTGTCCATCTTTACTCAGTATCTGTAATATTTATATTCATTGTATCTTATTTAGTAACGATGTAGTTTCCAAGTATGAAATAAAAATCTCAACTAGAGTAGGGTCAAACTGGGTACCACTACCGTGCCTCATTTCCTCCAGTGCCGATTGAAGGGTTAAAGCATCGCCGTAGGATCTGTCAGAAGTCATAGCAGCGAATGAATCAGCTATAGCGATAATCCGGGCGTCCAAAGGTATGTCATCGCCTTTAAGGCCTTCAGGATAGCCACTCCCGTCATACCGCTCATGGTGGTATAGAACACCAGGTATACAGAAAGTCAGTTGTGGATAATTACTCAGAATATTCGCACCCACCTGTGGGTGCGATTTAATTATTTCCCATTCATCCGCAGTCAATCTTCCTCGCTTATTAATTAATTTGGCACTGATGACAATTTTGCCAATATCATGCAATAAAGTACAAACCTGCAATCTTTCTAAGTGCTCTGGCTTCAAAGGAACAGCCTTCGCTATAGCAGTAACAAACTCTTTCACTTTTCTCCAATGACTTCTATTATAGTAATTTCTAGCATCTACTGTCGCTGCTAAAGCATAGACAGAAGTAAATAATTCATCACCTCGACTATCCGCAGGACTAACCAGCCTATAATTTGAAAGCGACTTTACTTTTGGGATATGTCGAATTTGATTGCCATTAGCTCGCTTTGCAGAACGGAATACCTTGTCCGCAGCACCGATGATTTGGTTTTCTGTTATACCATCGGTTGGCCAGATAGCCAAACCAATACTGACAGTAACTGGATTATTTCTAAATGTTGTAGTTGAGGTAATTAATTTTTGGAGGCGTTCAGACACTTTATGAGCAGCATCAGCAGATGTATTGGGCAAAATAATTGCCAATTCATCACTACTATAACGAAAGAGCTGATCAGTATTTCTTAATATGCTTTTCGTAGTGATACCGATACTCCTGATAATCTCATCACCGATGTGATATCCATAATTATTATTTGTGGCTTTAAGAAAATCAAAGCCAAGAACGACTAATGAGAAGATACCACCATAATGTGAGTGCTTGTTAATCTCGATGGATATCATCTCTTCAAGAGCACGGCGATTGAGTAACCCTGTAAGTTCATCAGCTCGGGTCTTTTCACGAACTTCAGCATACAGCCGAGAATGCTTAATAGGCGGGGTAATCTGACAAGCCAGCTGCTCAAGGATAGCCGTGTCTTTCTGGTTGTAGGCGTTCGGTTTACAACTAGCTACGATTAGACTGCCGATAGCTTTGTTCTCCGTTATTAAAGGGAGGTAAGCAACCGAACGTACTTTCTGACCAAGATATTTTTCCCTCGTGACAAAACTGCTTTCATGCAATATATCAGGCTCAACCACAGACATTTGGTGGGTAACTACCCATTCTGTACCAGTGCCTTTGATTGATACTCGGTCTCCTGACTGCCAAGCTGAACATATTTTATAAGAAAGCAATAGAAAATAAAGGTCGTTATTAAAACTCAGAGTAATTGCAGACCAGCTAATGTCAAAATATTTACATAACTCCCCGACGAATTTTTCAAACGTCACATGAATATCCGAGTCAGAGGTTATGAATATCTTTGAAAGATTGACGATTGAGGGCTCTTCTTTACGCTCAGCTACATGCTCTAGAACATCTTTCCTTCCCATGGTTTAATCCCCTTAGCACAGCTCTACAATAGCTTAAACATTAGGGTGATTACCTGTCGTATTTATATCTCACAACATCGTATTTGTCAGTTCAGACGCCTTTATTTTGTCTTACAACTCCCTAAAAACACTATAACCCGCTTAATTCATATCTTAATTAGTTCATAGGAGAATTACATTGCTATGTGATGGTAGCAACTTGTATATATACTGTCAAGTCTTTATAGAAGAAAAAGGAGCATTAGAAGCAGGGATAATATATAAAACATTTAAAACTTATACTTATATTAATACTATTTAAAAGATACAAGAGGTGTGTCCCTGAGTGTGGAAACAAGTAATTTCTGATAACAGTTTATTGGCGATTTAGCTACAAGGGGTACTGTTTAGTACCAGCTTGTTCAGCCCCCCTGAACCCCATGTAGCCTGTAGAAAAGGCAGAGACCGCTTGCCTCCTTTAGTTGGAATTATATAGTGAATTTATTGGCTTGGCAACCATTTATTCTTTCGTGAGATATTTACGCCCTTACGGGCGTTCCCAGTTCGCTACGTCAGGCTTATAGGTAAAAAGGCAGCCTGACTTCGCTCTCTGGTCTCCGACACTTGACAATAATACCTTCACCTTGTATTAATTATGCTACAATATTCTTAGGTTTCTTTGCTTCGGCAGTTAAGGAGGATTAGTTAAAATGCCTAAATTCTTAGACACTGCTGGTGTCACGTACCATCTCCAACACGTTATAAACAATGCAAATGAGAAACTAATTCTAATCAGCCCTTACCTGAAAATTAACGACCGCATTAAGAGCAGTCTTGTAGACAAGGACAAATTTAAAATCGACATAAGGCTAATCTATGGAAAAAGTGAATTACAGCCGGCAGAGCATAACTGGCTTAAGTCACTGCAATATGTTCATACCAGTTTCTGTAAAAACCTTCATGCCAAGTGCTACCTAAACGAAAAGGAAGCGATTGTCACCTCAATGAATCTTTATGATTTTTCTCAAGTAAACAATTACGAAATGGGAATCTACGTAGAAAAGGATAAAGATACCGACCTTTATAATGACATCTACCAAGAAGTCAACAGGTTAATTAGAGCAAGCGATGAAAGCAAAGTGACAGTTTCTACAATTCCAAGTGTACCGAAAGTCAGCCTAAAGCCCACTGAAAGTAACGACGGCTATTGCATTCGTTGTCATTCTGAAATCAAACTTGACCCTATGACCCCATATTGCAGGTCTTGCTACAATTTATGGAAGAAATTCAGAAATGAGGAGTTTCAAGAAAAATACTGTCATATTTGCGGACGAGCAAACAAATCAACCCTGCTCAAACCTGCTTGCTTAAGTTGCTACAAAGCAAAAAGCAAGGTCTTAGAGTTTCCTACAGCTTAGCTTTCAACCGTTTTCGTGCCCTTAGATTGCTTAAAATTGCACCAACTCAGTAATAGGCAACCCAGCTCTAACAGCGTCTAAGGTTGCCCCGATAAGCCGCCAGTTCATGTAATCCAACCTTTGCTTGAAATCAGTAATTCCGTGTATCAGCTCATGCTCACACGCCGTTATTGATTCGCCAAGCTTGAACATCTCCTTACTGAAACCTCGCCATTTGCGATAAATCCACTCATAGGCATACCAGTAAGAACGCTTGAGGTTTTCCGAGTAGAATTCTACTGTGCGGGGACTTTTACCCTCAGTCTGTTTTGTAAGTACAAATCCATTCACCAGTGACCTGAGGGAAGTCCCTGGCTTTACTTCCGGGCGCAATGCAGTAACCATTATTCAATATGCGGACCCGCCCTGTTGCCACCGTATCAGGTGGTCTATCTTATACGCAGCCACCTTTAGCTTTTCCGGCGTATCAGGTGGTCTGACTCATTGGCTTTGAGCCTATGGTCGGGGTGGCCGGATTTGAACCGGCGACCACCTGAACCCCATTCAGGTGCGCTACCTGGCTGCGCTACACCCCGAAGATTGGCTGAGCACCCCCACTGCGGCTCCTTCGCCCCATCCTGCAGGTGCTGTGGTCTCCATTTTGAGCTATTCCGGGAGAATAGTCAAGATTAGGTGCGACGCGCCTTGAAGAAGCTCGACACAGGACGTAAGATAAGGTTGTTGGCATAAGAAGATGAAGATAACCATTGTCTACGATAATAAGGTGGTGCGACCGGAACTCAGGGCCGACCACGGTTTTGCCTGTCTGGTTG
>JBARQF010000023.1:0-3949 GCA_049643605.1 Dehalococcoidales bacterium | reverse complement strand
TGCCGAGTACCAGAACAGGGAAGTATTATAGCCCAGAATACGCCGGCCGTTACTCCGACCTGATTCCGGGATTGCGTCTTGAATTTCCAGCTGGTCTGGAACCATATGGCTTAGCTGCACCCAGGGCAGTGGCAGGACTTTGCGGTTAACCAGGCGCACTTTTAATTCTACCGTTTCTCCGGCGAAGACACGGTCTTCACTAACCGTGCGTCCACAGCCCACGCCACGCAATGACAAACGACTCCATAATTTCCCGAGCATAGCCGCCGATATAGCCAGGCCGAGCAGAATGACGATGAAGATCTGACCATTCCAGGCGGCAATTAACAGAATAACAAGCAGAGCTATTAAGCCTATCTTGCTAAGCAAAAAGCTCGTTGACTCTGATGAGGTGCTCTCGTTCGGTATGGTAACGCCCTGAGTTATTGGTATATTCATTTTGAAAACCGTGGAAAACTACTGCAATTATATGGCTTCAGAAGTCAGTATTCAAAATAATTATGCGGAGAATAAATCCTGCTGGGATGCTGTAATGGCCTGCCCCCACAAAGGATACCACTTCTTAAGTTAGAGTGACTAACATTTGGAGATGCCTGCCTAGTGTCATCTTGAGGATACGTGTTAAATTTCTGATATGGCAATATAGAGGGGCAGGGTTATATATTCTCAAGGGCATATTCACAATAACAATAATTGCTTACCATTCAGGATAAAAATGATTACACCCACGTAGGCATCGGTATGTTGGCCCTTCCATGCGTACGTTCAACTGCAGATATTACTGACAGGCTGGAAAGTGATATGCTGTTCTGGCTTGATTCGAACCAACGACCTCCGTTAAATCAAGAAAATCATAGCTTCTCTAATGATAACTAGGTGATTTTGTAACCCCAGATATGATGAGAGATATCCGGCTCATTGGCTACTAGCTGGAGCTTCTCACTTTTCTCCACCAGCTTCCATTTGCCCTCTGATTCAAGGGCGGTTTGCTTTTCCTTGAACCCGGAGTTCTGGTACGTATCCGTGTGTAAAGTGAAGATGATATATCCCCCGGGCCTGGTGACACGGACCAGTTCGTCGAGTGAGCTGGCGGGGGCATGTCCCACGGTAAGTACGCCGACGCATATCGTGGCGCCGAAGGAGTTGGTGGCAAAGTCTAGGGGTTCTCCCATCACCATCTGGTGAAGTTCTCGGTACACGTTTTTTTTTCTTGCCTCCTCCAGCATTTCTTGCGACAGGTCCATAGCCACCAAGTCGGTGTAGCCGTTTTTGGCCAGGATTTCCCCGACCATTCCGGTACCGGCTCCTGCATCCAGGACCTTTGCCTCCTTGGCTACGTAGCGGGTGAAGAAGTCGACAGAAAGTTCGGGACTCCGGTCTAGTATTTCATGGGTAAGGTCATGGTCATAATCCTTAGCCCACTGATTGTATCGTTCGGTTAATTCTTGATTATTGCGGGAAGAGTATATCCACTTGAGCTTATCTTGCTTTCCCAATAAAGCCTCCTATTATTAATATACTTCTACGAGCAAAAACTTTTTGATTATACCACAGCCTAAGAATTGCTCTTGGGCTAGTTCATATCAATCGGGTTAATATGTCGAGACTGTAAGTGGAATGAAATTAGGTTCCTTTTTTACTTTTCGGGAATCATCGAAAGAGAGACGGTAGTAACCGACTGTACGACATGGGCAATTCATTAAAGAAATGTTATAATGATCACGTCCTCCTTTACGTCTGACATCAGAAAGAACACATTTGTTATCGGTCTGTTTTGGTTTATTATCTTGTCTCGACCCGGATATTCAGTCGTTGTCCTTGATGGCGGGCATACTGAGATGTCATTAATGATGCCTGATATTTCAGATAAATAATAATTCTTGTGGGAGATAGGTCAAGTGCACATAGATAAAACTAAATGTATCGGATGTGCTAACTGTGTTCCCCTCTGTCCGATGGGAGCTATACACATAGCCGATGATGGTCTTTCAGAAATAAACCAAGAAGCTTGCGTTGAGTGTTACGCATGCTACAGAGGGATGAGCATAGAGAACCTTCCTCAGCAACCTACGCGTTTCCTGAGAGGGATTTTGGCTTTCTTCAAACTCCGCTTTCAACCTGATCCTGACATCTGCCCCAGCGGAGCCATAACGGCAGATGAACTGACCTGGCCGAGAATACTCCGCCGCGCCTTTAGCGACCCTCAGGTACCTCATGACTCCACAGGTAATGCAGGTAGAGGAACCCAGGAAGTTAAGACGAACGAACTGACCGGGCGCGTAAAGGAAGGGGAAACCGGGTTTGCCGTAGAGTTCGGGAGACCGGGAGTTGGAGTCTATTTCAGAGAGGTAGACAAGGTGAGTCAGGCGCTTGCCAAAATGTCGGTTGAGTTTCAACCTGAGAACCCCTTAACCACGCTCATATCCGATTTCAAAACCGGGGAACTACGAGCGGATGTTTTGCACGAGAAAGTGATGTCCTGCATCCTCGAGTTTAAAACCGACATAGCGCAAATGCCTGACATATTGAATACAATTGAGGATGAGGTCAGACAGATGGATACCGTAGTGGCACTGGGAGTAGCCGTCCGATGCGATTCCAATGGGGACGATACTGTCAGAGACCAACTCACGTCAATGGGCTATGACGCCTGGCGAGCAAAGATAAATCTAGGATTTGGCCGACATACTAACCCGGTACCCGCGGGAGAGGAGAAAGTGTCTTGACAAACACTCTACATAGATTCGGAAAGCCGGAAGAGCTTAAGGACGATTATATTGTCTTCACGTTGACATGCTCCGGCATCAATGATATAGGTTCGGTAGAAAAGGCACGTGAATTCTTGAAGATTGCTTTAAAATACAGCCCGGTTAATTTTACGGGTGAGTCCCAAAACGGTCCCGTGTTCAGACCAGAGAAGAACCTCAATCTGTTCCGGTTATACCTCAGAGGACGAAAAGAGGTTATATCGCCGGACATGGTAATGGATGAAATGAAACCGCCGGGAAAAGCATCAGTCGTATTCGACAATAAGCAGGCTTTCGAAGAATTCCTCAAGGAAATCAAGGAGGTTGATTCCGGGCTATCCGTGAATGTGTCATCCTTAGTCGAAGACTATAAAGAAATAGCTCTTCGTACAGGCATTTTTCCTCACTCGATTAACTACTCACTGGGTTTCAGGGGAAATTTATATCGTTTACCCGACCAGCAAGTGCTAGCGCTTACTACCATGTGCGGCCACGGCCTTATCGCTAACAGCTTCGCTAAGAAAATGATAGATAGAGTAAAAGAAAAACGGCTGACCCCGGAAAAAGCAGCCAGGTATATGGCCAAATTATGTGTGTGTGGTGCTTTCAATACGTCCCGGGCGGAGCGTATACTCCATGAGGCCCGGATGGCGAAATCGAAGGTATGACTTGTTATTTACACCGGAAAATCTATCTTTTCAATCCGAGGGATTTCCGTGCTCTTACCCTCCCAGATACGAGCCTTATTTGACGTGGAGCTGCCAACCATACGGCAACACAACCTGCGGCAAATATAATAGCTGAAAAAATAAAAGCCATTGTATAACTCCTGCCCCCACCTTTTTAGTTAGGTTTGACTATAAAATGTTCCTTTTTAGTAGACGTTGAACTATCCAACAGATTATTCAACCAAGAGGACTATTTTATCGGTAACCTTGACTTAGAAAGTGTTACAATGTACGAGGGTAGGCCAATGTTTAGATAAAAGGCAGCCCATAATGTTCTTGCCATCACTTCGCTCGTCATTTTATGCTCAATCTGGTAGTAGAGATGCTCCGCAATCTCTGTGAATAGGTCAGCAACTTCTTCCTCAGCCTGATATTCTTAGGTGTTACTTCCACCAGTTCATCTCTATTTACAAAATCAATTGCCTGTTCCAGGCTCATCTTCAGGGGTGGCGTCAGTTTGACGGCAATATCCGA
>JBARQF010000022.1:0-5435 GCA_049643605.1 Dehalococcoidales bacterium | reverse complement strand
TAATTTAACTATGGAAAAGCCGCTCCTCGTTCTGTTTGATGGCAATGCTATCATCCACCGTGCTTACCATGCTTTCCAGACAAGCCGGTCTCCGGTGCGACTGACCGTAAGCAAGACCGGCGAGGTTGTCAGCGCTGTCTACGGCTTTACCCAGATGCTGCTCAAGACCCTGAACGACCTCAAGCCTACCCATTGCGCCATCGCCATTGATAAAAAAGGCCCTACCTTCCGCCACCAGCTTTTCGACCAGTACAAGGCACACCGCCCCCCGGCCCCTCCCGAACTTATCAGCCAGCTGGGCCGGGTAAGGCAGCTGGTTGAAGCCTTCCGCATTCCCATCTTTGAACTTGACGGCTATGAAGCCGATGATATACTGGGAACGCTCAGTTACCAGGCCAGTCGGCAGGACGTCGACACGGTCATAGTTACCGGTGACGCCGATACCATGCAGCTGGTTTCGCCCAATGTAAAGGTACTCTACCCAAAGGCAGGCAGGTCTTTCAGCGATACCACACTGTATGACGAGTCAGCGGTCAGCAATCGATACGGAGTAAAGCCCGAGCAGATTGCCGACCTCAAGGGCCTGGTCGGCGACCCGTCGGACAATATTCCCGGTGTCCCCGGCGTGGGTGCGAAAACGGCCGTTAAACTGCTCCAGCAGTTTGGCACCGTGGAAAACATTTACGACCATATTGAAGAGGTAACGCCTCCCCGAGTCCAGGAGATACTGCGTCAGAATGAAGAATCGGCACGCCAGAGCAAAGAACTCGCGACCATCATCATCAGGGCGCCGGTTGAACTGAGCCTTGCTGACTGCCAGGCAAATCAGTATGACCGTGGGGAGGTCAGCGAGCTTTTCCGTGAGCTCGAGTTTGTCAGGCTGCACGACAGGCTGCCCGGGATTGAATCCGGGGACCAGACCCCTGATGCACCAGCGGTGGAAGTGAAAACCGGGCCACCGCAGGGTGATTACCGCATCATAAATACCCCGTCTGGCCTTGACGATTTAATTAACCGCCTGACGGAATCCAAATCATTCGCCTTCGACCTGGAGACAACCAGCCTGAACCCGCTGCAGGCGGAACTGGTCGGCATCTCGTTCTCGCCGGCACCGGCAGAAGCCTACTACATTCCGGTGGGACATACCAGCCTGCAAGCGGTGACACAGCTTCCTCAGCCACAGGTCATTGACCGGATTAAGCCGGTGCTTGAGGACAACAAACTGGCCAAGATGGCCCACAACGGCAAATACGATATGGCCGTGCTGGCCGGGGCCGGACTGAACGTAAAGAACCTGACTTTCGATACCATGGTTGCCGCCTATCTGACGGGAGAAAAATCACTGGGTCTGAAAGCACTCGCCTTCAGCAAATTGAATGTTGACATGACCCCCATTACCGACCTCATCGGTACCGGCTCCAAGCAGTTGCCCATGTCCCAGATTGAGATAGAAAGAGTGGCCGATTACGCCTGCGCCGATGCCGATATGACCCGCCGGTTAGCCGACCTCTTTGACGGGGAACTGCGAGGGCAGGGACTCTGGCAGCTCTTCTCCGATGTCGAGATGCCCCTCGTGCCGGTGCTGCTTCGCATGGAGAGAAATGGCATCGCCCTCGACAAGGAGCTACTGCAGGATATGTCCAAAGACCTTGGTGAGCAGATTTCAAAACTGGAAACGCGAATATTCACCCTTGCCGGACACGAGTTCAACCTTAACTCGCCGCAGCAGCTGGGCAAGGTTCTGTTTGATGAGCTTCAGATACCGGCTCCACGGAAAGGCAAGTCCAGATATTCCACGGAGGCATCAGTCCTCGAGGAGTTAAAAGATTACGAGATAATCGGATTGATACAGGAGTACCGCCAGCTGGCGAAGCTGAGGTCGACTTACATCAATGCCCTTCCCGGCTTGATAAACGCCAGAACCGGCCGGGTGCATACCAGTTTCAACCAGACAAGGACATCAACCGGTCGGCTCTCCTCCAGCGAACCGAATTTACAAAATATTCCCATCCGCAGTGAGATGGGGAAGCAGATACGGCGTGCCTTCATCGCACCGAAGGGAAGCCGCCTGTTCGCCGGGGATTACTCCCAGATAGACCTCCGGGCGCTGGCCCATCTATCGCAGGACCCGGGCCTTGTCCGTGCCTTCCAGCAGGACGAGGACATTCATGCCGCCACCGCCGCCCAGCTTTTCAACGTGGAGAGGCCACAGGTCACCACTGATATGCGACGGCTGGCCAAGACGGTGAATTTCGGCGTTATCTACGGCATGAGCGAGTACGGGCTGGAGCAGGCCACCGAACTCTCGCGGGAAGAAGCGGCCCGGTTCATCGCCGCCTACTTCGCCAGATACCCCGGGGTGAAAGAATACCTTGAAGCCACGAAAAGACAGGCACGGGAAAACGGCTGCGTGCAGACCATTCTGGGCAGACGGCGCTTCATTCCGGAAATCGATTCGCCCAATCGTCAGGTGCGGGAAGCCGCCGAGCGCATGGCCATCAACATGCCGGTGCAGGGCACCTCGGCTGATATTATCAAGGTGGCCATGATTAATCTGGACCGCGAGATGGACGAAAAGCGACTAAAGAGCAAGATGCTACTGCAGGTACACGACGAGCTTGTCCTTGAGGTACCTGACGAAGAGATTAAGACAATTAATAAGCTCGTTCCTCAGGTGATGTCTTCGGCTATTCAGCTTAACGTGCCGCTGAAAGTTGACACCAAAAAGGGCCAGAACTGGGGGGAAATGGAATAACATGCCCGAACTGCCCGAGGTGGAAACGGTAAAAAATGAGCTCGTTCCACACATACTGGGACATAAAATCACCGGCATTGACCTTCCCTGGGAAGGCATCATCAAAACACCAGCGGTAAGGGAGTTCCGTTCCCACTTGATAGGACAGGAAATCACCGGCCTTTCCCGTCACGGCAAGTACCTGGTGCTGAACCTGTCCAGCGCTGACGCGCTGGTCATACACCTGAAAATGAGCGGGTCGCTGCTGCTTGGCAGCGATGCCACGGAACCGCCCGCATACACCCGCGCCGTTTTCCATCTGGAAGAAGGGACGAGAATCTTTTTCCGCGACCCGAGGAAGTTTGGTGGGGTCTGGCTGGTCAGCGACTGGAAAACGGTGACCAGGAAACTGGGGCCGGAGCCTCTGGAGCCCGCCTTCACGCCGCAGGTCCTGGCACAGCGACTGAAAAACCGGAAAGCGCCCGTTAAGGCGCTCCTCTGCGACCAGTCAGTCATCGCCGGCATCGGCAATATGTACGCCGATGAAGCCCTGTTTGCCGCTAAAATCAACCCCTTAAGGTCCGGCAGCAGCCTGACACCGGAAGAGCTCGAACGCCTTCATCACGCCATTCAGCAGACGCTGCGCGCTGCCATCCGCAATAAGGGCGCCAGCATCGTGAACTACTACCGGCCCGGCGGGGAAACCGGCACCGCCCATTTCGAGTTCAAGGTGGCGCACGGTCGGGGCAAAAACTGCCCCAACTGCGGCGGTCCGATTCAGCGCATCACGGTGCGCAATCGCGGTACTTATTTCTGCCCCAGGTGCCAGCCAGCCGCCTAGTCGTCCCAGAGACGGAAGGGCGGATACTCATCGGTCATCAGCGCCGCATAGGCACAGACCCGGTATGACCAGCGGTTCAGGCCGATTACCAGCTTGAAGATGCTCTCCGGATACTTGCCGGTAAAGAGCAGGACAAAACCGGCAAAGATAGCGAGAAAATTCACCAATCCCAGAGAGTTATTTCGCCTGTTGCCTCCTGGCTGGAAAAAGCTAACCACAATATAATGCGGAATAACTAAAAGCCACCACTTTATCCAGACCAACCCCCGGGATAATTTTTCCGGGTACTCCACCTGCAGGTCGGCCGGATAGTCCACCGATTTCAGAGTAAATGGGGGATACTTATCTGTACCCAATGCCCAGTAGGTATAAAAGTCTACCCGCCACATCCATCTTAGAACGCCCACGTTAAAATCAAACAAGTCCCTGGGGAACCGGCCGGTAAAGGCAATGGCGAAAAAGGCGATAATCCACACAAAAATAAATGCCACCCCGAGAAATATAAGAACAACAATATGTGGAATCGCCAGCACCAATTTGATGAGCCACTTCCAACGGCCCGGCGGGGTGGTAAGTTCGCCGGTGAGCGTTACCGGATACATTTGACCAGCCATATAGTACCTCCTTACCTTAATATTTATAATATTATCGAAACCACCGTAGCCGCAGCCTGAAACTCCGGCGGCAGCATTGCCTGGATAAAACCGTAAGCGCTAACTAGAGATGACATTATACCGGAGCCCAGCACCCAGCGCGCCAGCCAGTCGAAAATAGGATAGGCATTCAGCATCAGGGCAAACACCACCAGACCGATACTGGCATTGACCGCGTTCAGGGCACCACCGAGCAGCCGGTACAGCAGCCCCCGCTTCCAGATTTTGTTAATAATTCTTCGCGGCAGGAAGAAAGCGAGGTGCATTATGGCAGTGACGATGCCGAAGGTAATGAAGAACCCGATGAAGCCTTCCCAGTTCTCCCCGGGAAGGAAGGACAGCAGCCCGGCAATCAAATGATAGGCCAGGCCGGCGATGAAAACGGCAATGAGCACCGCCACAAGGTTGAAGAAGTGCTTTACCGCGCCCTCTTTCAAGCCAGCCAGCAAGCTGACCAGGAGAATAAACAGGACGAAAAGGCTTACCAACCATTCCATATTGAATAAAATACTAGTTTATTTGATACGGCTTGTCAATTGCCTTCTCCCCTATCCACCCGTTACTTCCTGGAGAGCCGCCGCATATACCTCATAGGTATTTGAGTCAAAGAGCACAAAGACCACTTCCCTCAGCGAGGTTGCCTTATCACGCAAGAATGCGACCACTGTACCGAGGGCAGTTGCCGCGGCCTGCGCAACCGGGTATCCGTAAGCTCCGGTGCTGACGGAGGGGAAGGAAACGCTGGTTAAATTATTCTCGGCGGCAAGTTTCAGGCTTTCCCGATAGGCGCTCTCCAGAAGTTCTTCCTCGCCTTTATCACCGCCATGCCAGACCGGGCCCACGGTGTGGATAACGTGCTTTGCCGGCAGATTACCGCCGGTGGTTATCACCGCCCTGCCCGCGGGCAGTCGTCCCTGCCGCGCCACGATTTGCCTGCATTCTTCCAGGATTGCCGGGCCGCCGGCGCGGTGGATGGCCCCATCCACGCCACCACCGCCCATCAAGCCGGAATTGGCCGCATTAACGATGGCATCGGTCGCCTGCCGCGTGATATCACCCTGTATGATAGAGAGCGTGGCCTGGTTTACAACTATCTGAACCGGGTTGTTTCCCATACCGGCACCCCCCTGTCTGCTAGTCCTGGTCTTGGAGAAAATCAATTGCCCACTGGATGGCCTCTTCACCTTCCAGCTCCAGTTCTATATCC
>JBARQF010000021.1:0-2566 GCA_049643605.1 Dehalococcoidales bacterium | reverse complement strand
GGTATCAAGTGCTCTGCCCAGGGCAATAGCTCCGGGTGGGCCGTCCGTCTCCGGCGCCTGCGAGTTGAGGATGTAAAAGCCGGTGGTGATGATTACCGGTTTCTCCGCGGAAGCACGCCGTGCCAATATCCACCGGGCTGCTTCCTGACAATAATCGACAGGAAGAAAGGGTCGCAGGGCGGAAACACCCCGATTATCATTATCGAGGATGATGTCTTCTATTGAGGGATTTCTGTTGTTTGTTGCCGCCATTGTTTCACCTCCGCTGGTATAACTTCTCCAGATTGCCAGAAAAGGGTCAGGCGTAAAGGTGTGATTTAATCGTTTCCATCTGCTGCTCGTATTTTTTCAGCAAAGTAACGGCCTGCTCTTCATCTACCTGTTGAAAGTTTATCTTATCTCCCGGCTTTGCCTGTGCTATTCTGGGTATATCCGCACTGATTGTGGTAGCGATTTTAGTATAACCGCCTGTGGTCTGCCGGTCAACGAGTAAAATTATGGGTAATCCATCTCCGGGCACCTGGATGGCGCCCAGCGGAATACCGTCCGATATGATGTCGGCTCCTGCCCGATGTTGTATGCGGGGGCCCTCAAGGCGATAGCCCATACGGTCCGCCTGAGCGGAAACGGTATAGTCAGAATTAAGAAAGGCGCTGATACCTTCCTCGGTAAAAAGAGCATCCTGGGGCCCCAGTACAACCCGAAGCGCTATCTGGTTCCCATACATCGGGATATATTCAGAAGGCATTCGGGTTACTTTTACGGAGGCGGCGCTTTTGTTGGCCCGCAAAATATCTCCCCTGCGTAAAGCCCTGCCATCGAACCCTCCGATGCCCGCTTTGGTATAGGTGGAGGCGCTCTGCATCACCCGTGGAACGGCGATACCTCCGGCTACGGCCAAATATGCCCGGCAGCCGCTGTTTAACCGGGGGAAAGAGAGAACATCACCGCGTTTCAGCGACCGGCTTTCCCAGGCGGAAGCAGGCTCGCCATTTACGGTCGCTGCCAGGTCCGCCCCGGTGATGGCAATCCCTGTCTCTCGAAGCGCGCGTAGCTGGCAGCCAAGCAATGTTATTTCCAGCGAAGCCGCCCCTTCAGTATTGCCGACCAGAAGGTTGCCGACGCGAAAAGCGTAATTGTCCAGCGCTCCCGAGGTCGGCACGCCGAACTGCTGGTAGCCAGGCCGGCCGAGGTCCTGTATCGTGGTCAACGGCCCCGGCTGAATGACTTCAAATATCTTTGTGCTCACTTAAGTAATGTCCTTCTCGGTAAGTTGGTATGTACCATTTCGGACCGATTCTTTCACAATGGTGAACTCTTCCGGGGTAACGCTGACAAAGGTCAGGTAGTCGCCCGCCTGCAGTATTGAAGGTGGCTCCCGGGTGGGGTGAAAGAGTTCGAGCGGCGTCCTGCCGATGATTTGCCACCCGCCGGGACTTTCCGCCGGATAGATACCGGTCTGATTGCCGGCGATGCCTACCGAGCCGGCGGGTATCTTCAGGCGCGGCGTTGTTTTGCGAGGCGTCGCAATATCCGGTGACATGCCGCCCAGATACGGAAACCCCGGCATGAAGCCAATCATATATATCAAATAACGCGTGCTGCTGTGTAGCCGGACCACTTCGGCGTCGCTCAGGTTATTGTGGCTGGCGACCAACTCTAAATCCGGACCGAACTCGCCCCCATAGGTGGTCGGTATCTCAATGAGCCTGCGTTCGGGCGACTCACCGCTGGTTAAAGATTTGAGCAGGTTGCCTATGGTTTCTCGAAACTCCGGAGCGCTTATTTGCAGTGGTTCAAAGTAGACGAGGAGAGAACGATATGACGGAACCGATTCCACTACTCCCGGAATGCCGGCCTTTTCTATGGCAAGCTTCAGGTTCCTGACGCGCTGATTTACGTCCGGGTCAATGCTATCCCCGAGCTCAATGAAGATAGCGCGGTCGCCGCCGCTGAGGAACCGAGGTTCTTCGTATATCATGACCGGAAATCAGATAAACTGGCTTATCGGTATAACCTGAATCCCCACCCCCTCCATCCGCTCCCTTAGCTTGCGTGCCAGCTCGACGGCGCCCGGCGTATCCCCGTGCAGACATATGGTGTCGGCTTTAACCGGGATTTCCCGGCCGTCGATGGCAGTGGCTTTCTGCTCCAGGACCATTTTCAAACTGGCCGCGATAACCTGCTCCGGGTCTTCAATAACCGACCCGGGCTGGCTTCTTGACACCAGAGTGCCGTCCGGATTTAAGGCGCGGTCAGCAAAAATTTCACGGGCCACTTTAAGGCCGACCTCCTCGCCGGCTTCAATCCATACTGACCCGGAGAGCCCAACCAGTATCATTCCGTCGTCGACCTCAACAACCGCCTCAGCAATAGCCCTCGCGATTGCTTTGCTGGCCACTCCCATATTATACAGAGCACCATGCGGCTTTACATGCTGCAATCGTTTCGACCCGGTGAAAGCCTGAAGGGCCCCGATTTGATACTTCACGTAATTTTTGGCTTCTTCCGGCGTTACTTTCATCTCCCTGCGCCCGAAGCCGATAAGGTCGGGAAGACCGGGATG
>JBARQF010000020.1:0-12459 GCA_049643605.1 Dehalococcoidales bacterium | reverse complement strand
ACATCAGGATGGCCAAGCCCAGTGAGTATGCCAGCGATTGTCTTCCCCTGCCGCACTTTCTCTTTGAGATAGTTCTTCAACGCTTTCGCCTCCTTATTGAAATAACTGAGCTATACTACAGTTTCGTTATCTGAGTGTCAAATCCGCTAATAAACAAAGACGTAACAAACGTCAGAATGTTAATAAAGAACCATTGTGACTATGTAACTTACACTGAAAGATGACGAGTTTCCTCTTACTGGTGGGTTTACTACGATTGTTGAGGAAGAGATATATCTGATTGAGTTGCCGATTGGTAATCCAGCCTAGAGAGTAGCAGCAGTGCCGAATCTGTTCTTATGAAGCCAGCTAAAGTCCGAACGCGCTACGCCAAATTCTCTTTTACGGGGAACTTCTGCCGGTAGACCTATCAACACCATTGTGGCTAATTCGTAGTCTTCTGGAATGCCTAAGAGTTTTTCCACCGCTATTTTGTAATCCTCCCGAAGAATGGAGATTTGTATACCCAGTCCATCAGCAGTTGCCGCCAATGCCATATTCTCGATGCACATCCATGTGCTGGCTATGTTTTCGATATTCATCCATGGCTTTCTCCCGATTCCATGCCCTTTCTTATTGCAGACCGCGACTACAGTGCAACTCCGATATGCATTTTTCTGTCTCGTAGCCCTCTGCGAAGGAAGAGGCTCTTTTAGAGTCTGCTGATAGATTTGTTCAATGATTCTGGGATCATTAAGAACCATTTCATCGATGACCATTTTTAAAGTCTGCTGATACTTATGCTCGGCGATTTGTTCAATGATCCTGGGGTCATCAATGATAATAAATTCCCATGGCTGAACATTTGAGCCGGAAGGTGCCTCTACGCCCGCAAGTAGCAGTTTTCGCAATTGCTCTTCTGAGACTCCTTGCTTAAAGGTACGTATTGTTCTTCTTCTTTCAATCGCTTCACAAACGTCCATCTTAACCTCCCTACTTATGAATACATAGTTATGGGTACCGGATCTAACCCGCAGTACTAGATATATTGAAGTCAAATCTCATTGTAGATCCATATTCGTGATTGTTCAATTATCTTGTGCAGTGAAGTAATATTTCGTCAGATTGTGTGAATTAACAATTTGGGCTATTGTTCTATCCAGTTTACTAATGTTTCTCTCCTATAGCCTCATTTTGTTTGCATTCCAATTCTCTAGAGTCAGCTACATCGCACCAGCCCGAGAAGTTGGGATAGTCATAGGAGTTGTGTTTGGTACATTATTAATCAGGGAACCTTTTGGCAAAGGTCGGGCTATTGGTTCATGTCTGATAATAGCTGGATTAGTGCTAATCTCATTGTCCCCTTGAAATTATTAATACGTATGATTACTATGTTGCACATTCCGTCATTTTATAACCTGCTCGGCTACTAGTTAGTCTGACTGTCGATTATTACTGCTGGAAGATGGGATAGTGAGTGCTAGAACTGCTGCCGCGATAGGAAAGGCACAAAAACCCAGCCATGCAGCTTTATAGCTACCCGAAGTGTCGAATATCCACCCGGCGATTGGGGCGCCGGTTATGCTCCCTAACATCATCATACCCGCTACAAAGCCAGAAATCGTACCGAAACTACCCCTACCAAAATACTCTCTTACCAAGGATAGTCTTATAGTGACGATACATCCCCACCCAAGGCTAAGAGTGATGATGCAAGGTACAAGTAACCACATCATCCCATTAGTAATGTACCCAAAGAGAAGCAGCCCTGCGGCTATTGAGAGGAAGCTCACAGCAAAGACCTTTCTACTCCCAAATTTAGCAATGAGCCAACCGCTGCTAAGACGACCGCCGATGCTAGCAACCGGTAGAACAAAGGCCGCCAGGCTGGAGATAGACCTGGTGATGCCGAGACTACTGAGATAGGGCATAATATGTGTCACTATAGCACTCACCACGAATACCTGACACATCGATGAGATTGCCACATGCCAGAAAGCTCTTTGTCTTAACGCTTGTTTGGCTGGGGTGTTTACTTCCGGGTTTGCTACTGAGATCTGGGCCTCGCTTGCCTCCACTATGCTGCTCATCTGGCCGTCGAGTTGATAGCCATAATGTTCGGGTTTGTGTCGAATGAAGAATGACAACGGCAAGACTATAACAAGCATACTGAGACCGACAGCAAACATTGTTGTTCGCCACTGAAATACATCGATCAATTTGGTTAATACAGGAACGAGGAGGCCCCCTAGACCAACTCCACTGGCCACAATGCCTATGGCCACTCCTACCTTCCTGCGAAACCAGTTAATCACTGCCGTCATAATTACGGTTTGGGTACATGTACTCATACCTATAGCTATCAAAGCAAAGGCTCCGTAGAACATGGTAAGAGAGGAGACACGGCTCAATATCAAAAAGCCCATACAGATGAAGATGCTGCCTCCGAAGATCAGTCTCCTCGGTCCCCAACGGTCAACAAGGAATCCCATAAGAGGAGCCAGAAGACCTATCTCAAGACCGCGTAGTGAAGTGGCAAGGGAAATTTGGACATAGCTCCAGCCGAACTCCTCTGCTATGGGCTCGAAAACAGCGGTAAATCCGAAGAAAACGATACCGGCGGTATAGACTGTGATGAGAAAGCAGGCGCCAACAATATACCAACCATAAAATACTTTCGAACGCTTCTGATTCAAACCCATAACGGGGATGCTTACTCCATTTCGATGAGGTTCGCCCTGTGCTGTTGGGCAAAAAACTGTATAAACGAAAACCGGATTAGGATTCTAAATCTTATCATCAATACCCGTGGCGTGTAAATTCATAAAAATGATAGGGCGCATGTAATGTGGTTTAAATGTTTAAAATCTACGCATAAGAGCCAATTTTCCGAGGAACTTCAAGTAAAGACAAATAATGACGCAAGTAGAAGTGAATAAAAAGCCATACGGAAATCCTATGAATTCTTATAAATTCGATTGATCACAATTGGTATCACGATTCCAGTAATTGTGCACCATAGAACCTTTTTCTCCTATTGACACCCGAGTTCCATAAGGATACTATTCGTGACAAGTGTGATAAGAGCTAAGATATATCATCGAGCGTTGAAATGATAATTTCTGGTTAAAGGGGTTTGAAATGAATGGCAATAAAACAGTGCTGGGATTAGTCGGCAGTCCAAATAGTGGCGGTCTAACTAATCAACTGGTAACCGCTGCCTTAGAAAGCGCAGCCCGTGCGGGCGCTGCCATCGAACTGGTGCAGATGTCCGATCATGTTGTTAACGCTTGTCGTGATTGTCTGCCTTGGGTGTGTAATACGAATTTGAAGTGTACTTATGAAGATGAAAATTTCGAGATGCTCAGCAACAAAATCTTAAACTGTGGCGGACTGGTCTTAGGTACGCCGGTATACTTGTGGGATACTAGTGCAATGGTAAAATATTTAATCCTCAAAATGTTTCGAGTATTTGGTTTGTCAGGCCGATTAGATGGCCTACCAGCACTCGGTATCGCTATCGCTGGCGGCACCGGAAACGGTTTGATATCCGGCCTACGTCCTGTATATCACTTCTTCCAGTTTATGCAGATGCGCGCTCTTGAACCCGTGCCAGTCACGCGTTTTAACTTAGACCAGGCAACAAAGAGAGCGGAGGAGCTGGGTCATAATATTGCAGGGATGATACAAGAACACAACCCTTTTGGTAGCAGGGATGAATGCCTGCATTGGTACGATCGGCTTCCTTACCTTGGTGAGAACCGAGCCGCCGAAAGAAGGCTGTTAGCTGCCCTTACCTTTGAAGCAATCCCTGAAGGGCGTAGACTAGACATTGAAGGTGACCTGGCGCGGGCTGATATCCTTGCCGCCTCTGGCCGCTCTCTTGATGCCATGACCGAAATCAGTAAGGTCATTATTTCTTGTAGCAAGATATTTAACGAGAAGTAGTTTTAAGGTAATAATCGGAGAATGCCATTCCTTCGTCCATATTTTATATATATTTTAGTAGTTGTGTGAAAATGGTTGTCTTGTTTGCAACTATGCGCCGCTCTTTTTCCACTCTTTAGCTTTCTGTATCAATTCCTGAGCATTGCCAAATGCTTTATCGGTAGGATGTGGCCCGCTCAACATCATTGAAATCTCTCCGCTCACGGCTTCGCCTTCCAGTCTTTCCAGCTTGCTTGAAGCCCGGTTTTCGGACAATATTTTGGTAATTTTAAAGTGAGCATCGGCATAAGCCGCTATCTGAGCAAGATGGGTAACGCAAATAACCTGCCTGTTCTGCGCGAGTGTCCACAGTTTTTTACCTATTATCTCTCCATTTCTTCCCCCAACCCCGATGTCTATCTCGTCGAATATCAATACCGAGAGATTGTCTGCTCCAGAAAAAGCGCTCTTAAACGCGAGCATGAACCGTGACATCTCCCCAGTGGATGCAATTTTTGCCAGCGGCTTAATAGGCTCGCCGGGATTGGTCGAAACCATGAATTCTACCACATCAATCCCATTCCGATTGAATTTGAATAGCTGTCCGTCAGGGAATACCAGGCCAGCCTGGTCGGTTTCCCGAACCACTGAAGTCCTAAATTGCACTCCTGACATATTGAGGTCGTGGAGCTCTCTGCTTACATCCCCTTCCAGCTTTTTTGCGGCTTCACAGCGATTCTTTGAGAGCTCTCCAGCCAATCTTGCCATATCTTTCCGCAAAGAATCCACCTTGTTGCTGAGCTCCGCCTTTCTCTCGGAATAATACGATATCTGTTCCAGTTCCCTCTTCGCTTTCTCAGCGTATTCCATAATCTCTGGTATATTCTGGCCATATTTACGCTTCAGGTTTCTGATTAAGTCCAGGCGTAATTGAATCTCTTGCATACGTCCCGGGTCGTATTCCAATCGGTCCCCATAGCTGTGCAAATCACGGGCCAAGTCCTGCAGTCCGCTTACCGTTTCATCCAGGTACTTCACTTGTTCGCTCATGCTGCCGTCTATTTCGGCCAGATTCTTCATGGCCACCACTGCTTGATTGAGTCGCTCCAGCACTGATGCAGCTGTCACGGAGCTCTCTTCGCCATATATGGCACGATAGGCTTCGTAACAAGACTCCTTAAGTTTCTCGCTGGAAACCAAAATGGCCTGTTCTCTCGCCAGATCTTCTTCCTCACCGTCTTTTAATTCGGCTTTGGCTATCTCTTCCACCTGAAACTTCAGGAACTCCTCTTGGCGAGCAAGCTCTTTTTCTTGTGCATCAAGTTTCGCCAATTCTCCCTCTACTTTGTTCAACTCTGTTGCCATGGTGCTGAACTGGTTCCGGAGTTGTGAGATATGGGAATAAGCATCCAGAAACATTAGTTGATAGTCATTGTTCAAAAGGGAAAGGTGATCACTCTGACCATGGATATCCACCATCAAGCTCCCGATCTGACCGAGGATACCACGGGTTACCGAATTACGGTTTATTCGGTAGACACTGCGTCCATGGCGTTGTAGTAAGCAGCTGAGAACTAGGACGCCATCGTCAAATTTGAGGCCGCTTTGCTCCAGCATCTCGTTTAACTGGGGAATCTTCCTTTCATCAGGCAAGGCGAAGACTCCCTCAACGTGTGCTTCGTCAGCGCCATGGCGAATAGCATCATCTCCCGTTCTGCTGGCTAGCAGGGCTTCTATAGCGTCGATTACCAGAGATTTACCCGCTCCGGTTTCTCCTGTGATTACGTTGAGCCCCGGGCACGGGTTCCAGTCTATCTCCTCTATAATCCCGAATTCTTTGACCTTCAATTCGAGCAGCAAAGGCAGCCCCCGGTTAATGGTTTCTTCATATTATCAATGAATAAATTATACATTTTTCGCTCCAGTTATGAAATCTGCATGTTCAATCCCAGATATGACATTTCGAAGATTTTATTTATAAAAACTACACTGAAGGGCTAATTATCAGTAATTTATACGTATCAACTGTTACAACAATCCCATCCCATACTTCCTCAAACTCTTCGCCATCCCTTTCCCATCCCACACGTACTCATCCAGCTCAGCCCAAAACTTCTTACTATGGTTGTGTATCTTAGTATGCACCAACTCGTGCAAAATCACGTATTCCACTAGTTCATCAGGCAGCAGTACCAACTTCACATTCAAGTTGATATTGCTCTTGTGGGAGCAGCTGCCCCAGCGAGTTTTTTGATTGCGGATGATTACCTTGTTGTAGGTGAAGCCGTGTTGAACAGCCAGTTGTTTAAGCCTATTGGTTAGCTTATTCTTGGCCTTGACTTTATCGATAATTACCGATGAATTCACAGCCTGTCTTTGGCTTTCCATCTGCTTGACTCGAACCAAGTGCTTCTGAATCCATGCCTTCTTCAGGTTGACGAATTCCAGAGCTGATTTGAAGGATACTCGGTTTGGGATAGCTACTCTAATTCCCTCGTATGGCTTGACGGATATAGTGACCCGTTTGGCCCGAACACTACGTTCAAACAGGATTAGGCCAACACCGTCAACATAGATTGTGCGAGAATCTGCCATTGCTTAAGCCATTTCTGAGGTGGTTCGTTAACTAAGTATATAATATGTTTATGTATTTCTCGTTAAACTCATCGACCACAACAAGCAGGTTCCGGTCCAGAATACTCCTAACTTGCTTGATTATGCATTCCGGAATCTTCTTGTAGAAAGCCTGCGCTATGCCTCCGGTAATGCAGGCCTGCGTGTCGCTATCTCCACCCAGCGAGATTGCTTTTCTTACGGCGTCCTCGTAGTCGTTTGACTCCAGGAAGGCTATGATCGCCTCGGGAACGGAGCCCTGGCATGTCACGTCGAACACGTAATCGGGTCGGATCTCATCAAGCGATCTGGACAGGTCATAGCCGAAGCTTTCCTCGATATGGCAGCGAATGCCCTCCTTGCTATAATCATGCAGTGCCAAATATATGGCGCAGGCGATGGCCTGTGCCCCTTTGATGCCCTCCGGGTGGTTATGGGTAACCCCGGCACTTCGCTCGGCCTCATTCATCACGTAACCCAGCGTCGTGCAAGCAAAGCCGACGGGACTGACCCTCATGGCTGATCCGTTGCCGAAGCTGTTGTATGGTTGAGGGTTATCGCTTAAAAGCCATTGGGCAAAGTAACCTCCATAGCCAGCGTTGGGATATCTCAGTCCATACTCTCTGAATGTACGGACATAGTCTTTGCCGTGAAGTATGCAGTCGGCGACGGCCACGGTAAGCACAGTATCATCGGTAAATCTGGATTCCGGCGTGAACAATTTGAAGTCAGTCGATTTCACACTGTAGAATTCATAGGCGGAGCCAATGATGTCACCCGCAATGGCACCTATCATGTTTCCTCTTTCCTTGCTCCTTCTATATCAACGACAGTACTTCTTTTACAGAAGAAATTATTTTCCCATGACTCTTAGCATACTCCATTATTTCGTCAGAAGGTAACAGGTATTCCTCAGAATGGCATTCTGGTAGTAGGAGGGCTGGATACATTCTAGCTTCATAGGCTCCACTTAATTCGTTACTTCCTCCGTTACCTACATAAAGGCAATCGGTACATTTTACATTTAACTGGCTAGCGGCAAGCTTATATATCTTTGGGTCAGGCTTTTTCATATTCACAATACAAGAAAAAATCGTTACATCGAATAGTAGTGCAAACGGAGTATCAGGCCATATCTTTGGTTCAGAAGGGCTACAATCGCTTATGAGACCAATCTTGTAATTATTCTCCCGTAACTTGAAGAGTGTATCTACTGAACCGAGCCTGGGTACCATCATTGATTGTCTGGCAAGATTATATCTGATTTCTACAGCAGCACTCAATTGCTCGTCATTAACCGAAACACCTAACTTTTGGCAAATGTACTTAACATTGTCTTTAAGAGTTAAAAAGAGTCCGATGTTCCTTTCATCAACTGTAGCAAACCATAACCTGCTGAAATCATCATGATCCGCAGATAGAACAGATGCCATCTGTTGCACTGCGCGATCATAAGGTGGGCCGTTAATGTCTTCTACTATCGTTCCGAATAGATCGAAAATCACGGCTGAAAAGTGCATAAAGAATTACCCATTTATGTCATTCGCTCTCTTTGTACGAGGGTAGAGAACCCTTAAAGCATAGAACACGGTCAGGCTTGGAGATACTACAGTGACGTTGGGCGCCTTATCACGAGCAGTGATGGTATCGATATAGCGAACAGGCCAAGATAGATTATAAAAGCCCAGTGGTAGGCACCTACAGAATCATACACGTATCCGCCCAATAGCGGGCCAGCGGCAACGCCAACGCACTGAGCGATATTCACCACTCCGAAGATGGTTCCGTAAGCAGCCAGACCGAAGTTATCACTGACGATCATGGACATCGTGGGCAACCAGCCGCCCAACCCCAGTCCCATGAGGCCAGCATACAGCCACAGGATGGCGTAATGTGAAGACGAGTCGATGTTCATTAGTATCGTGATGCCGATTACCTGAAGAACCAGAGCCACAGCGAATGCGTGTCTGGCTGCAATCCGGTCGCAGAGCCAGCCGAAGGCGAACTTGCCAACGAGGCTGCCAAGACCGATACCACCAAGCGCTCCAGCGGCTATCGTGATCGGGAAGCCAACATCACCAAGGTACGCAACCTGGTTCTGCAAGGCACCGGTACCGCTGAAGCCGCCGAAAAAATAGGCTACCATTATCAACCAGAGGGCCGGCGTCCGTAACGCCATCCTGAGCGACAGGCCTGAGCCGCTTTCAGCAGTATCCGCAGTTAAATTGACTGTCTTAGAAGCATGCACGCCATACGGGTGGAGACCCATGTCAGCCGGCTTCGTTCTGAGGACGAACAGGGCGACAGGAACTGTCATTACGGTGGCCAACACGCCCATTAACAGATAGCAGGCCCTCCAGTCGAGAGCAGGGATGAGGTAGCCACCAATTAATGGTGCCAGCACCAGACCGCCCGCACCTATACCGGTTGAGGCTATGCCAATTGCTGTACCGCGCCGTCTCTTGAACCAATTTGAGACTACAGTACTCACCGGAACATGGCCCATTGCAGACATGCCAGCTCCCACCAGAGCATAACTGAGATAGAATGATAGGTGGTCTTCCATCCGTGATAGAAGAATAAAGCCAAGAGTAACGGCAAGCGCACCGGCGGCAATCATTTTTCTCGGTTCAACGATGGAAAGGGCCCAACCAATCAGTGGTGAAGTCAGCCCCTGAACCAGAAAGAAGACAGTGAAAGCAGCCATAATATCAGCTCTGTCCCAGCCTAGATCTGACTGGATGGGTGTGACGAAAAGCCCAAAGGCG
Organism: Dehalococcoidales bacterium; assembly: GCA_049643605.1. GTDB lineage: Bacteria > Chloroflexota > Dehalococcoidia > Dehalococcoidales > RBG-16-60-22 > E44-bin89. The sequence continues at coordinate 3,172 of JBARQF010000020.1, read as the reverse complement.
TAGTACCCAAGCCCTGCGAATATGAAAAGACAGGAAAAAGCAGCGACGACTATCCAATAGCCATGGAACAGCCTGGGGCGGCCTGAAGGAAGATCAATAATCTTGACATTCCTCATAGGATTGAGTCTACCAGTCCCACCTGCTGGCTTCAAGTCCGAGCGACCTGTCTCCAATTGATCCTCTCTTATTCGGAAATAACCGTTCCTTTTTCTGTCTCTTTACTTCTGCTATAATATGCCTCTAAAGAGCGAGGTTAGCAATGCAATTATCCCCGGAAGAAAGAAATAAAATATATACGGAGGTGATAGCAGAATGGCTGGTGTACTGGAAGGTGTAAAGTGCGTCTGTCTTATCATGTTTCAACAGACACCGGTTGCTTTCAGCATGATGGCCGACCTGGGAGCCGAGGTAATTAAGATAGAACCCCCGGAGGGCGAACTGGGCAGGCAGCTTGGAATGGTCCCCGGTTTTCCTATCAGTCCCTACTTTGAGACCAACAACCGCGGCTTCAAGTGCATAACGCTGGACCTCAAGCAAGAGAAGGCCAGAGAGATACTCTATAAGCTGGTTAAAGATGCCGATGTTTTCGCCCAGAACTTCCGTCCCGGCGTCGCTGAGCGCCTCGGCTGCGGTTACGAGGACTTGGTCAAGGTAAATCCCGGCGTCGTTTATCTCAGCGCATCGGCCTACGGGCCGGATGGGCCCAATGCCAAGTTGCCGGGGACTGACGGCATAGCCCAGGCGATGGGCGGCATCTGCTTCAGTTATGGCGAGGATGGCAGCCGTGTGACCACAGGCCAGATTTCCATAGGGGACGAGACCGCCGCCTTTCATAATTTCCAGGCGGTCATTATCGCCCTATATCATAAGCTGAAGACCGGTGAGGGCCAGTTGATTGAGACTTCATTGCTCGGTAGCCAGATTCGCCTGATGGGCCATTCCATGTCACGGGTTCTCATGACTGGCGAACAGATGTCACGCAGCAGAATGCGTTTCTGGGCAGGTCACACGCCTAACGTAACGGTTACCTTCAACGACAAGAATGGCAAGCCTTTTATAATTCAGGTGGTCGGTGAAGAACGCTGGCGGAAAGGCCTGGAGAATACCGGACTTGCTGAGGAACTGGACAAAGTTGGTTGTGCCAAGTTGGTAGATATCGCTGCCTCTCCCGAGAAAAGAAAGACCTTCACAGATACTATGGACAGGCTGTTTGCTACCAATACCCGGGAACACTGGCTGAAGTTACTTCGTGAAGCCGATGTAATAAGCGCGCCGATCAACGACGTGAGTGAAGCCGCAGTAGACCCCGATGTCATCGCCAATAACTACGTGATAGAGATTGACCACCCCAGGGTGGGAAAGATAAAAGAAGTCGGTTTCCCTTGGAAATTCCATAAGACCCCGGCCAAAGCTGGAATCGCCCCAGAATTGGGTGAACACAACAACGAGATACTGAAGGGGTTGGGCTATTCTGATGCGGATATCAAACAACTCAAAGAGGAGAAGATAATTTAAATTCTCAGGTGTGGCAATGGCCTGCCCCCAGCGATGGCACTGGCATTGTAAGGTAACACAAATTGGCTTTTTACTACACCGGCTCGCCGGTTCTCATACTAAGAGGTTGACAATAGCGTGGATAGAGAGGAAAATGTGAGCCATCAGGATTACAGAATTAAGATATCGTACAAAGACGCCAAGATGGCGAAGGGTTAATATATTAACCAGAGAGGTGATTAGCATGAAGCGACTATTCTATTTATTGATACTTGTGCTCTTTGTCTTTTCATTTATAGCCAGCGGATGTAAAGGAGAGACCGCCGGCCAGAAGGGTCCTGTTACCGTGGGTTCCAAGATTGATGTTGAAGGTTCTCTGCTATCACAAATGATAATCCTGATGTTGAGAAGCGAAGGGTTCGAAGTGGTGGATAAGTCACAGTTTGGACCAACCAGCGTCGTCAAGAAAGCCCTGGAAACTGGCGAGCTTGACATCTATCCTGAATACACGGGCAACGGTGCTTTCTTTTTTGATGAAGCTGATTCGGACGTCTGGAAAGACGCCCAAAAAGGCTATGAGCGGGTCAAGCTGCTTGACGAGGAAGCCAACAACATCATTTGGCTGGAAACGGCACCGGCTAATAACACCTGGGCTATTGCTATTCCCAGAGCACTCGCTGAAGAACACAGCTTAAATACCCTTGATGATTTCGCGGCGTATATTAATGGCGGCGGCACGGTAAAGCTAATTGGCTCCGAGGAATTCGTTAATAGCCCGGCTGCGCTGCCAGCGTTTCAGGAGGCTTACGGGTTTACTCTCCGCGAGGACCAGATTCTGACGGTGTCCAGCGGCGACACAACTCAAACTGAGAAAGCAGCCGCTGAGGGCACCGATGGCGTCAATGCCGCAATGGCATACGGCACCGACGGCGCAATCGATGCTTTAGATCTGGTTATCCTGGATGACCCGAGGGGTGTACAGCCAGTCTATGAGCCGGCACCACGTGTCCGCGGACAGATAATGGAGGATTATCCTGAGATTGCCGACATTCTTAACCCGGTATTTCAATCTCTGAACCTGGAGACACTCCAGAGCCTGAATGCCAGGATTGGTGTTCAGGGTGAGAACCCGGCGGATGTGGCCCGGGAGTATCTTATCTCAAAGGGATTTCTGAAAGAGTAATACGGAGATTTTACGAGGGAAAATGCTCCTGCGATTAGCTAATCGTGACAATGTCGCGGTGGCTGGTTCTCTTATTGGCCTTGCTTCACTGCTTTTTGGCTGGTTGACACTCAAACCCAATCGTATTGCTGCCGGTACCGGCCTGAACCTGTGGCAGGGTTTTGATTGGCCTGGCGCTGCCGTTATCATAGCACTCTGGATATTCAGCTTCGGGCTCAGCCTGGCGGGGAGAAAAAGACTGCGGGCGCTGAGTCTCGGTATCATTGCCAACCTTATCATTATAGCCAGCTTTTTGTTCGCCGGGCTTTCCGCCACCCGACTTCTTGAGCAGGAGACTGCCGCTTTCGCCCGCGTTTCGTTGGGCGCTGGTTTCTGGGTCACCCGTGCCGGAACTTATGTGGTGATATTCGGTGCTCGCCATGCCGTCGGCGACTCACGACTCTGGAAGAATGTCATTACCTGGGCCGGGCTATCGGTTGCGATACTGCTTCTGCT